>JADFZP010000046.1 GCA_015232485.1 Alphaproteobacteria bacterium | reverse complement strand
GAATGGGAGGCGCGCCAGCCCGAGCGGTACGAGTTGGTGGATGGCGTGGCGCGCATGATGGTGGGCGGGACGAACGCCCACAGCAAGCTGAAGGGCAACCTCTTCCTCGCCCTGGACCGCGCCGCTGGCGATGTCTTCGTCGAAGGACCGAAGGTGGTCACCGCCGAGGCGCTGACCTATCCCGACGTGGTCGTGACGTGCGGCCCCGTCGATCTGCGCGACGATCGCATCGCCGAGCCGCTGGTGTTGGTCGAGGTGCTCTCGCGCAGCACGTCGGATTACGATCGCGGCGGCAAGTGGCTCGCCTATCAGACCATCCCATCCTTGCGCCATTACCTGATGGTCGCCCAGGATTCGCGCCGCGTCGACGTGCATAGCCGGGCGGGCGAGGACTGGATCCTGCATACCGTCCTGGGCGATGGCGACGTCGAGCTTTCCGCGATCGACCGCCGCCTGTCCATGGCCGATATTTACGAGGGCCTTCCATGCTGACACCGCCCAAATCCGTCCGGCTCGTCGAGGTCGGCCCGCGCGACGGCCTGCAGAACGAGGCGGCGCCGGTGGCGACCGAGGTCAAGATCGGGCTGATCGAGCGTCTGATCGCCGCCGGGCTGACGGTGATCGAGGCGGGCAGCTTCGTCTCGCCCAAATGGGTGCCGCGCATGGCCGATTCCGGCGCCGTGCTGAAGGCTTTGGGCCAGCGGCCGGGGATTTCGTTCCCCGTGCTGGTCCCCAATCTCAAGGGGCTGGAGGCGGCGCTGGAGGCGGGCGCCCGCGAGATCGCGGTGTTCGGGGCGGCGTCGGAAAGCTTTTCCCAGCGCAACATCAACTGCTCGATCGCCGAAAGCCTGGACCGCTTCGCCCCGGTGGTGACCGAGGCGCGAGCCAAGGGCCTGGTGGTGCGCGGCTATGTCAGCTGCGTGCTGGGCTGCCCCTATGAGGGGCGGGTGGCGCCCGAGGCGGTGGCATTGGTCGCGGCGCGGCTGTTCGAGATGGGCTGCGCCGAGGTCTCGCTGGGCGACACCATCGGCACCGGCACGCCGCTCGCCGCCCAGGCGATGGTCGAGGCGGTCGCCGCGAAGGTGCCGGTCGAGCGTCTGGCCGCGCATTTCCACGACACCTACGGCCAGGCGCTGGCCAATCTGCTGGCGGTCATGGAGCGGGGAGTCCAGGTGATCGATTCCGCCGTCGCCGGGTTGGGCGGCTGTCCCTACGCCAAAGGCGCCACCGGCAACGTCGCCACCGAGGACGTTCTTTACATGCTTGAAGGCATGGGCGTCGCGACGGGGGTCGATCTGGGTCGTCTGCTGGAGGCGGGACGTTTCGTTTGCGAGGCGCTGGGGCGGCCACCCGCCTCGCGCGTGGCCCGCGCGTTGGGCGCGAATTGAGCCAAAAACACGGCAGTACAAGGATTTGCCTCGACTTCCGCTGGTCTGTTATAGTGGGGGCGACCGGCGTCGGGGGGGCCCCGGACGGGGGTACGGGATTAGGGGATGAGTGGTTTCGACGGCCGCGACGTCAAGGTTCTGGTGATCGAGGACAATCAGCACGCCCGGCTTCTCATCCGCACGGTGTTGCAGACCTTGGGCGTCACCACGATCCGCGAGGCCAAAGACGGCGAGGACGGCCTTGAGGTGCTGAAGGAATTTCAGGCCGATCTGGTGATCGCCGACTGGAAGATGGAGCCGATGGACGGCCTCGTCTTCGTCGAGCGGATCAGGCGCGGCGCCGACAGCCCGAATCCCTATCTGCCAATCATCATGGTGACCGGCTACAGCGAGGCCCGTCTGGTGATCGAGGCGCGCGACGCGGGCGTCAACGAATTCTTGGCCAAGCCGATTTCGGCCAAGGCCCTGGTCGGACGGATCGTGTCGGTGCTCGACAAACCGCGGGCCTTCGTGCGTTGCGAGGCCTATTTTGGCCCCGACAGACGTCGACGTCAGCTTCCCTTCTCGGGTGGGGAAAGGCGAAAGCCAATCTTGGGCGAAGGATGATGATCAGGCGGGACTTCCTGTCCGCGACGAACGGCGGTATAAGGATTCACTGCGCGTAAGACGAACCCCGCATTGCGAGATCGTGATCGATGGCTGGTTATAGCCTGGAAAGGTTGAATTTTCTGGTCGTCGACGACAACAAGCACATGCGGGCGCTTGTGAAGACGATTTTGCACGCCCTGGGCTCGAAAAGCGTGGTCGAAGCGGCGGACGGCGCCGACGCGTTCAAGGAACTGCGTCACTTCCCCGCCGACATCATCATCTGCGACTGGAACATGTCGCCGCTCGACGGCCTGGATTTCGTCCGTCTGGTGCGCACCGGCAAGGACAGCCCCAACCCGTTCGCCGCGATCATCATGCTGACCGGCCACACCGAAATGCACCGCGTGGTCGAAGCCCGCGATGCCGGCGTGCATGAATTCCTAGCCAAGCCGATCTCCGCCAAGGCGCTGTATTCCCGAATCCGCGCGATCATCGAGCGGCCCCGGCCCTTCATCCGCACCGCCACCTATTTCGGTCCCGACCGGCGTCGCCGTCAGATCGAATACAAGGGGCGCGAGCGTCGCAAGGCCGCGAAGCAGGAACAGGTGGTCGATCAAAGCTCGGTGGGCTTGAGCCAGGCCGAAGTCGAGGCGCTGCTCAGCGGCTGAGCCGGGCTGAGGCTTGCGCGAGACCGCGAAAGCGGCGATAACGGGGGTAGAGCAGGAGCGCGGATTACATGAGCGGCGACGAACCCGAATTCATCCAGCCCCCGAATACCTTGAAGAACAAGGTCAAGTACGGCCCCGACGGCGTCGATCTCGACATGCTGGAAAAGGCCGAGCAGATCATCGCCAATTTGCAGGGCAACTACCTGGAATGGGTGCAAGACGATCTGGCCAAGCTGCAGGGCTTCTACGAAAAGGCGATGGCCACGCCCGAGGGCGAGCGCGCCAAAGTTTTCAAGGATTTGTTCGGCGTCGCCCACGACGTCAAAGGCCAGGGCGGAAGCTTCGGCTATCACCTGATGACGGCGATCGGCAATCAGCTTTGCCGTTTCCTCGAAGGCACCCAGAAGACGGGCGCGGCCGAGCTTGACGTCGTCAAGGTCCACCTCGACGCCATGCGTCTGGTGATCGGCCAGCGCATGGAAGGCGATGGTGGCAAAATGGGCGAAAACCTGTTGCGCGGCCTGCAAGCCGTGGTCTCCAAGGTCGCCCCCAAGTAAGTCAGGTCTCGGGGCCGAAGCACAGGCCGAAATCGGCACAGTCGTCGCAGACCGGCGACTTGCAGATCAATAGGCCTTCCTGCTCGCACATCGTGCGATAGAAGAACTTCTTCCACTTCATGTCGCGCGTGTTGCGCGCCGCCAGCGGCCCGAAATGGCGGTGCAGCAGGCGCGACAGATCGCCGCGCTCGGCCAATCCGAGGTCCTGCCACAAATGACTGGGCCGCAGCGAGCGCCGCGCCACCATGGCGGCCAGCCAGCGCGATTCGTCGCTGTTCGGCCGGGTCGCGTGGTCTTCGAGAAGCCGACGCAGATCGGCCTCCTCGGGCGAGTCCGGGCCGGCATCCGAGGCGCCGCCGAGCGCCAGCCAGTCCGCCTCGGGGAAGAAGGTCGCCACGAGTCGCGCCAGTTCGGCCGACGACAGGCCGACCGCGTGCGGCAGCGGTCGCGGCGCCTCGGCGACCCCGATGGCCAGAACGCAGGCGAACACGTGGCGGTCGAAGGGGTCGCCGCCGCCATTCGCGGCCATCAGGCGAGAGTGGATGTTCAAGGCCCGCGGTTCCCGAATCGTGGCGTCAACGCTCTCCTAACATATCGCCGGCATGCGCGTCATTGTCCTTGGTCGGCGCTTTACCCTTGGGCGCGAAAGGCGCAAAATGACATTCAACGAAATTTTTATGGGCATTAGATGACCGATCAGCAGCTCTCCCGCAGGGTTGAAGTGTTTGGCGACATGGGTTTGGCGCTGGCCGTGTCGGTGGCCCTCGCTTTTTCGGCGATGGCCGGGCTGGTCACCTTCCATACGCTGGCGGAGTTGTTCACCGTGGTGGTCGCCTTCGCGATCTACGGTGTCGCTTGGCATGCGCGGCGCGTGGCGTCGGACGATTATCTGTTGTTCGTGGGCATCGGCTATCTGGCGGTGGCGGTGTTCGACACCGTGCATGCGGTGGCGATCGAGGGCGCGATCGAGGACCCCACCAATCTGGCGACCCAGCTTTGGGTGACGGCGCGGACGATCGAGGCGGGATTCCTGCTCGGCGGATTGTTCGTGATGGGCCGGCGGCCGGACGTGGCGACGGTCAATCTATTGGTGCTGCTGGCCACCGCCCTGATGTTGTCGCTGCTGGCGGCCGGCTGGTTTCCCGACATGTGGACTCAGCAAGGCGGGGCGACGCTGGTTCAGCGGGTGGGCGAGGGCGCGATCGCCGGCGCGCTGCTGCTGACGGCGGCGCTGACCTGGGCGTGGCGGGCGCGGTTCGCCAAGACGACGCTGGCCCTGATGATCGCCGCGCTGCTCCTCAAGGCCGCCAGCGAGGCGGTGTTCAGCGTCCACGGCATCGTCGACAACGCGATCAACGGAATCGGCCACGTCCTGAAGGTCGCCTCGTACTATTTGATCTACCGCGCCATGATGCTGGCCTGCCTGGAACGTCCCTACGAGACGATGTTCCGCGAACTGGCCGAGGCGCACGACCGGCTCGAGGCCATGGTCGCCCAGCGCACCGCCCAGTTGACCGGGCTGGTCTCCGAGCTTGAGCGATCGAACGAGGAGTTGGAGCACTTCGCCTACACCGCCTCGCACGACCTGCAAGAGCCGTTGCGGATGGTGACCAGCTATACGCAGCTTCTGCGCCGGCGCTACGAGGGCCGCTTCGACGCCGAGGCGGACGAATTCATCGGCTTCGTGGTCGAAGGCTCGACCCGCATGCAGCGGATGATCCACGACCTGCTCGCCTATTCGCGGGTGAATCGGGAAGGGCGGCCGTTCACGTCGTTCCAGGCGAGCGAAGCGCTCGAGGGCGCCATCTACAACCTGACCGGCGCCATCGAAGACAGCCACGGCACGATCGAGGCGCCCGACGCGTTGCCCGAAGTGCTGGGCGACAACGGCCAAATCGAGCGGCTGCTGCAAAACCTGATCGGCAACGCGCTGAAATACCGCCGCCCCGACGTCCCGCCGCGGATCACCGTCGGCGCACGCGACGAGGGGGATCACTGGCATTTCCAGGTCGCCGACAACGGCATCGGGATCGAGCCCCGCTATTGGGACCGCATCTTCATGATCTTCCAGCGCCTGCACACGCGCCGCGAATATCAGGGGACCGGCGTGGGCCTCGCCCTGTGCAAACGCATCGTCGAGCGCCATGGCGGGCGCATCTGGGTGGAATCGGCGCCGTCCGAGGGCAGCACCTTCCACTTCACGCTCGCCAAGCGCCCGCCCGAGCCGATCCGCCTGACCGAGCAGGCGGCCGTCTGAGGGAAGTCAGGCCGCCAACACGCCCTTGTCGCGGAGCATCGTCTGAAGCTCGCCCGACGCGGCCATCTCGCGCACGATGTCGCAGCCGCCGACGAACTCGCCCTTGACGTAAAGCTGCGGGATGGTCGGCCAGTTGGTGAACTGCTTGATGCCTTCGCGCAGCGAGGGGTCGACGGTGACGTCGATGCCCTTGAACTTCACGCCCAAATCCGACAGCACCTGAACCACGGCGGCCGAGAAGCCGCACTGCGGAAACATCGGCGTGCCCTTCATGTACAGGACGACGGGGTTCTCGGTGATTTCCTGGGTGATGCGATCGTTAACGGTGGTGCCGGTCATGTGATCATCCCTGCTGGTCGCGCCAAACGCCCCCGTCCGGATCGCCAGTTGGGGGTTACCCTTTGGATATGGCCCCTCGGACCGGCCTCGTCAACCGCGGCCGTCAATTTCGAGGGCGGGCGGCATCCAACGAATAGAGCGCCAGCCCCAGCCAGATGCAGGCGAAGGTCACCATATGGGCGGACGCGAAGGGCTCGCCGAAGGCCAGCACGGCGACCAGCATCTGGGTGGTCGGGTTGACGTATTGCATCAAGCCCAGCGTCGACAGCCGCAGCCGGCGCGCCCCGAAGGCGAACAGCAGCAGCGGCAGGGCGGTCATCGGGCCGGTCGACAGCAGCATCGCGATCATCGTCGGCTCGCCCTGGGCGAAGGCGCCGCCGCCTTGGCCGATCAGGTAGATGGCGGCGAGGGGGGCCAGCGCGACGGTCTCGACCGTCAGGCCGACCAGCGCCTCGGCCATCGCCACCTTGCGCAGCAGCGCGTAGGCGGCGAACGAGCCGGCCAGCCCCAACGCGATCCACGGCACCTCGCCCAGCCGCGCCACCTGAAGGGCTACGCCCACCGCCACCACCGCAACCGCGCCGATGCGCCGCGCGTTCAGGCGCTCGCCCAGCAAAGCCGCGCCCAGCAGCACCGAGACCAGCGGATAGATGAAATAGCCCATGCTGGCTTCCAGCGCGTGGCCATGCCCGACCGACCAGATGAACAGCAGCCAGTTGATCGAGATCATCGCCGCCGAGACCAGCAGCAGCGCAAGCTGGCGGGGCACGCGGCAGACCGCCCGCAGGGGGGCTAGGCGGCGCGTCGCGGCGACCGCGCCCAGGCAGATCACCGCGCTCCACAGCACGCGATGGCTCAGTATCTCGGAGGTCGGCATGGCGCCGAACCACTTGTAGAAAAGCCCGGAAACGCCCCACACCAAGAACGCCGTAACCGCCGCGGCGGCGCCTGCGCGGGTCTCGCGGTTCAGGGCTCCTGTCCGGGCACCGCGGTTTGCAAAGCCAGGGCGTGCAGGTCGCCGCCCATCTTGCCGGCCAGCGCCCCATAGACCAATTGGTGCTGCCGCACCCGGCTCAAGCCCCGGAACGCCTCGGACACCACCAGGGCGGCGTAATGATCCCCATCGCCGCGCAAATCCTCGATCGTCACCTGGGCGTCGGGGATGCCTTGCTTGATCAAAGCCTCGATGTCGCGCGCTTCCATGGCCATGGCGAACCCTCCATCCCGCAAAGGCGCCACCTTACGCCCGGCCCAGCCGCCGGATCAAGACCGCGGCAGCTTGGCGGTGACGCCGTTCCACAACGCGCGATAGGCGTCGAACACGGCGCTGGGGCAGGCTTGCATGAATTCCAGCTTGGCCGAGGACGGCACGATGATCTCGGGCGCCGACTTCATCTCGGCGTCGAGGTGGGCGTCGCTGCCGCGCACCGCGTTGGCATAGCCCGAGTAGTTGCTTTGCGTCGCGGCGTTCTCGGGCCGCAGGGCGAAGGACAGGAACGACAGGGCGTTGGCCCGGTTGGGCGCGCCGACCGGCACCACCATGACATCCGACCATACCGTGACGCCTTCGCGCGGGAAGGCGTAAGCCAAGCTCGGGCGCTTCTTGCGCGCCATCATGGCGTCGCCGTTCCAGGCCATTTGGACGACCGCGTCGCTTTTCACCAAATGCTCGACCGGATCATTGCCGTCGCTCACCACCATCCGCCCCGCCAGCTTGCCGAAAAGCGCGCGCACCTTGTCCAGATCGGCCTTGGCGCGGGTGCAGGCCGGCAGGCGCAGGTACCGCAAGGCCATGGTCACCACCTCGTCGCCCTCGGCCAGCACGCCGATCTTGCCCTTCAGGCTGGCGGGTGGATCGAACAGGATGGCCAGGGTGTCGATGTCGCCTTGCCAGCGCGCTCCATCGACCACGAACGAGGTGGTTCCCCAATGCCAGGGCTGCGAATATTCGTCACCCGGATCGTAGTGCTGGTGACGCCAGATATCCTCGATATTGTGGTAGCCGGGCAGGGCGAAGGCGTCGATTCGCTCGATCAGCTTTTCCGCGATCAGCCGGGAGACGGCGCTATGCGCGGGCACCACCAGGTCGTAGCCCGACTTGCCGGCGCGCAGTTTTTCGTACAACTCGTCATAGGTGCCATAGGTGTCGACCGACACCTCGACGCCGGTCTCGCGCTGGAAGGCCTCGATCAGCGCCGGGGCGGTGTATTCGTCCCAGTTGAAGATGCGCAGCTTGCCCGCCGCGCGCGCGTCGCCCGCCGCCAGCATGGCCAGCGCCCCGGCCACCAGCACCGCCCACGCCGCTTTCATGCCGTCCCCCCTTGATCGTGGCGCGCCAGTATTGGCGCAACCGAAGGTTTTGTCCAGCCCGTCAAAGCGGTCTCGACAACGCGCGGCCAGTGGCTATGATGAGGCGGGCGCGGAACCGAGGGGAGTCCCGATTGCACCAGTCCGCGAGGCCGACCGAGGCCGCCGCGAAACCGGCCGGAGGGCCGCCAAAAGGCGCGCCTTCGTTCGGAATTCGGGCCAAGCTGTTCTTCGCGATCGGGGCGGTCGCCCTGATGACGCTGTCCGCCGCCGGGGCCGGCTGGTACTCGTTCAACGAGATCGGCCGCCTGCTGACCGGACTGACCCGCGACAGCATGCCGTCGGTGGCCAGCGCGCTGAAGCTGTCCGAGGCCAGCGGCCGTCTGGCCGCCGCCGCGCCGATCCTCGACGCCGCCCAGAACCACGTCCAGCGCCAGAACGTGTTCATCGCCCTGCGCCAGCAGACCGGCCGCCTGCAAGGGCTGATCGAGGATCTGTCGCGCACCAGCGTGGCGGCCGAGCGGGTCGCCGAGTTGCGCGCCATCGTCGCCGCGATGTCGGAAAACCTCGACAAGGAGAACGTGCTGGTCGAACGGCGCGTCGACCTGGGCGAGCGCGGTCGCGAGGCGCGAGCCCGTCTGGTCCGCATGCACGGCTTGTTCCGCCAGGGTCTCGAACCCGTGCGATCGTCCGGCGACATGCGGATGCAGGCCGCCGTGAACGAGACGCTGGCCACCGGCAATCTGCTGGTCGGCCATCTGAACGAGGTGGTCGGCGCCGACGACCTCCAACGCCTGGACGCGGTGCGAGCCTCGTTCGCCGAGGCGGCGATGCGGTTGCGCCGCCTGCTGGAACGGGTGCCGGCCCGCGAGCCCGACCCGCGCGCCGCCGGCGAAGCGATCATCGGTCTGGGCGGCGGCCAGGACAGCGTCTTCGAGCTGCGCACCCGCGAGTTGGAGGCGTCGGTCGAGATCGCCGCCCTGTCCCGCCAGAACCGCGAATTGTCGGCCCGCATGTCGGCCAGCGTCGGCCGCATGGTCGCCCAGGCCGAGCGCGAGGCGGCGGCCTCGACCGAAGAGGCCGAGACGGCGCTGGAGACCGGCAGCGTCACGCTGCTCGCCCTTGCGGCGGCCATCGTGCTGGGGCCGGTGCTGCTGATCCATCTGCATATCGGGCGCAACCTCGTGGCGCGGCTGTCCGGGCTGGCCGCCTCGACCCGGCTGATCGCTTCGGGCGACCTCGACGCGCCGATCCAGCGCAGCGGCGACGACGAGATCACCGGGATGGCCGACGCCCTGGTGGTGTTCCGCGACGCCGCCCTCGCCCTGCGGCGCGGCGAGGAGCGCCTGCGCGGCATCCTCGCGGCGGCGCCCTTTCCGATCGTGGTCGCCCGGCTCGTCGACGGGGCGATCGTCTACTACAACGACGAACTGGTCGAACTGCTGGAACTGGGCGGCGTCGATCCGGCCGGCGTGCGGATGCGCGATTACTATGTCGACCGGGCCGACCGCGAGGCGATCATCCAGGCGGTGCGCCGCGACGGCGAGATCGACGACTACGAAGTCTGCCTGCGCACCCGCGGCGGCAAGGAGATCTGGGCGCTGATCTCGTCGGTGCTGATGATCCACGACGGCGAGCAGGCGATTTTCAGCGCCGTCAAGGACATCACCGAGCGCAAGCGCTTCGAGGCCGAGTTGACCAAGGCCAAGGAGTCGGCCGAGGGCGCCAGCCGGGTGAAGTCGGAATTCCTGGCGGTGATGAGCCACGAAATCCGCACGCCGATGAACGGCATCCTGGGCATGACGCAATTGATCCTGGACACGGATCTCGACGCCCAGCAGCGCGAGTACCTGGAAACCGTGGCGCATTCGGGCGAGGCGCTGCTGACCATCCTCAACGACGTGCTGGAATTCTCGAAGCTCGAGGCCGGCAAGGTCGAGTTCGAGGCGATCATCTTCGACGTGGTGCGGACCGTGGAAAGCGTCGCGGCGCTGATGTCGTCGCGCGCCCAGGAACGCCATATCGATCTGGAGGTCGAAGCGGCGCCCGACGTGCCGCGCCTCGTCTCGGGAGACGCCGCGCGGCTGCGCCAAGTGCTGCTCAATCTGGTCGGCAACGCGATCAAATTCACCGAAAAGGGTGGCGTGCGGGTGGCGCTGTCGGTCGAGGCGGCGTCGGGCGACACGGTGCGCATCCGCTTCGCCGTCGAAGATACCGGCATCGGCATTTCGGCCGAGGCCCAGACGCGGCTGTTCACCTCGTTCAGCCAAGCGGATTCGTCGATCTCGCGGCGCTTCGGCGGCACCGGGCTGGGGCTCGCCATCTGCAAGAAGATCGTCGAGATGCAGCATGGCCGCATCGGGGTCGACAGCGAGGTCGGCCGGGGCAGCACCTTCTGGTTCACGCTGGCCTTCGGATTGGGCCGCGAGATGTCGGTCGCCACCGCCGTCGGCGCGCCCGTCAACCTGCCGCCGCTCGACATCCTGCTGGCCGAGGACAACCCGGTGAACCAGCGCGTCGCCACCGGCATGCTGCGCAAGCGCGGCCATTCCGTCACGGTGGCCGAGAATGGGCGCGCAGCCCTCGAACTGGTCGCCCAGCGCCGCTTCGACGTGGTGCTGATGGACGTGCAGATGCCCGAGATGGACGGCTTGCAGGCGACCCGCGCGATCCGCGCCTTGCCGGGGCCGGAATCGAGGGTGCCGATCATCGCCGTCACGGCGGCCGCCTCGGAAGCCGACGCGGTGGCATGTCTGGAAGCCGGCATGAACGACTTCGTCTCGAAGCCGTTCAACACCGACCGGCTGCTCACCGTGATCGCCCAATGGGCGGCGCCCGACGAGCCGCGCGCCGAACACCGGACTCCGCCCGCCTGCGATCCGCCCGCCTTCGATCCCGCCGGCATCGAAGCCCTGGCCGCCGATCTGGGGCGGGATTCGATGATCGAACTGCTGGGCGAGTTCGTCGATGGCGGCGAGGATCTGGTGGCCGGCATCGCGGTCGGGGCGGGCGGCGGCGATCCGCGGGACTGGGAGCGGGCGGCGCATGGCCTGAAAAGCGCCGCCGAGACGGTCGGCTTGTTGCGCCTGTCGGCCCAGTGCCTGGAGATCGAACGGGCCTGCAAGGCCGGCGATCACGCGCGGGCCGGCGAACTCTCGCGGGCGGTGCCTCACCTGTGGGACGAGGCGAAACGCGTTCTGGCCGGCGTTTCGCCGCCACCGGGCTAAAAATGAGTTGTTCCCCGCTGGCCGGTATGGCAGCGTGAGCCGCAGAAACGGGCGCTCCAGCCCGCGAGAATCTAGGGGAGGTGGATAAGGTGCCCGGCGGTGACGTCCAGGCGCCGGCTCGGGAATCGCAGGATCCGGGGCCGATGACCAGATCCATCTCTGCGATCTTCACGCGCAAGTATGTCCTTGTTCTGGGCTTGCTTTTCGCCGTGTCGTTGGCGGCCTTTTTCGTTTTCGGACAGCTTCTGCGTGTTCAGGTCTCGCCCGAGATCATGAATCTCAGCAGTCGCGAACGCATGCTCACCCACCGCATCGCGCTTTACGCCGTGCTGCTCGTCGATCCCGGCGAGAAGAAGCCGCGCGAGGAGGTGCGCCGTCTGCTCGCCGACGCGGTCGCCGACCTCGAGACCGGGCACCAAGCCATTCGCGCCCAGACCGCGAGTTCGGACATCCTACGTTGGGGCTGGTTCGCCGATGGCCGCCTGTCGGCCCAACTGGCCGAGTTGGACGCCTCGATCAGTTCGTTGATCGCCGATGCGCGCGCCGTGCTGGCGCGGCCCGAGGGCGACCCGCTGCTGCGCCGGCTGGTGCCGTCGATCGTCGACCGCGCCACCCGCGACCTGTCGCAAAATCTCGACGATTTCCTGGGCACCTTCGAAACCATCAATCGCGAGCAGGGCGAGTATCTGCACGTCTTCGCGCTGGTCGGCGAGGGCGTGACCATCGCGTTGCTGATTTTCTCGGGGCTATGGGTGTTCCGTCCGCTGGTGCGCGACATCGACACCAAGATCCGCCAGATTTCCCATCTTGAGAATTACTACAGCGCGATCATCGACAATGTCGGCGACGGCGTGATCGCCTTCGACAAGACGATGACCATCGGCTATGTCAACTCGACGGTCGAGGCGATGTGGCGGCGCATGGCCGACGATCTGGTCGGCCGGCCGATCGGCGAGGTGCTGCCCGAGGTGGCGGCCATCGACAAGCTGTTCGCGGTGCCCCGGCGGCGCTCGGAGTTCATGCATCAAAAGCCGGACGGCACCAACGTCATCTTCGACGCCTCGATCTACGTCCTGAAGTTCGAGGGCGATCTGCAATGCATCGTGTCGCTGCGCGACATCACCGAGCGCAAGGACCTTGAAGACCGGCTGCGCACCTTCTTCTACGGCATCGAGCACAGCCCGATGTCGATCGTCATCACCGACACCCACGGCGTCATCGAATACGCCAACCGCCGCTGCGCCGAGGTGTCGGGCTACGCCTTGCAGGAGATCGTCGGCCAGACGCCGCGCATCTTCCGCTCGGGCCAGACGCCGCCCGAGGTTTATCAGGAATTGTGGACCGAGTTGATGGCCGGCCGCGACTGGTACGGCGAAATCCTCAATCGGCGCAAGAACGGCGACCTGTACTGGGAATTCGAGGCGATCTCGGCGATCAAGAACGAAGAGGGCGCCGTCACCCACTTCATCGCCATCAAGGAAGACATCACCGAGAAGAAGCGCCAAGCGGCGGCCCTGATCGAGACCAAGCGCGCCTCCGAGGTCGCCAACCGCTCGAAGTCCGAGTTCCTGGCCAATATGAGCCACGAATTGCGCACCCCGCTGAACGCCATCATCGGCTTCGCGGAAATCATGAAGATGGAGCTGTACGGCGCGCACGCGATCCCCACCTATCGCGAATATTCGCTGGCCGTCTTCGACAGCGCCCGCCACCTGCTGGGCATCATCAACGACATCCTGGATTTCTCGAAGCTCGAGGCCGGCAAGGTCGAATTGTCGGTCGAGACGGTCGGTGTGCGCGACCTCGTCCAGTCGGTTCTGGTGTTCGTCAAGGACCGCGCCGATTCGACCGGGGTGCGCCTCGACGTGGTCGAGTCCGACGCGATGAGCCAGTTGCCCGGCATCAATGTCGACCCGCTGCGCCTGAAGCAGGTGCTGCTCAACATCGTCGGCAACGCCATCAAATTCACCCCGCGCGGCGGCACGGTCTCGGTCGAGGCGGTCGTCAACGAGGACGGCGGTCTGTCGCTGCTGGTCAAGGACACCGGCATCGGCATGTCCGAGGACGACATTCCGCGCGCCCTGGAACGCTTCGGCCAAGTCGACGCGTCGCTGACCCGCCGCTACGAAGGCACCGGCCTCGGCCTGCCGATCTCCAAGACCCTGATCGAACTGCATGGCGGCACGCTGCGCCTGACCAGCAAGGAAGGCCAGGGCACCACCGCCATCATCACCCTGCCGGCCGACCGGGTGATCCACGAGGTCGCTCGCGCCGCCACGCCGGACTAGG
>JADFZP010000045.1 GCA_015232485.1 Alphaproteobacteria bacterium | reverse complement strand
GCTCTCGTCGCCCCGCAATTCGGCGCGGAAGCGGCTGGCCGAGAAGGGCGGCGGCGTCGCCTCGTCGGCGACGGCCGGGGGGGCGAGAAGCGAGGGGGCGAGCAGCACGAGGGTGACGAGGGCGGCGATTCGCAAGGCGCACCTTTCGTTAAGGAAAGCGCTGCCTCGGGATATGGGGCGTCCGGCCGGGCCGGCTTGGGGGCGTAAGGGATGGCGGGCCGCGCCAGACGGGCGGTCAAGCCTCGATGACGTCGTACCAGCGGCGCGTGCGGAGCAGACCGGCGCGGCGCGGGCGCCACTCGTTGCGGATGGCGATGCGCTTCAGGCGCTTGCGGATTTCGCCATCGCCGAGCGTGCCGCGATACAGGCGCCGCGCCAGGAACAGCGCGTCTTCGAAATCCTCGCGGCGCAGGGCGCCCTTGTGGCCGGCGAGCTGGGCCAGGAACTCGCGCAGGCGGTCGTCCTGGACGCGCTCGAGCACCAGATCCTCGTCCGACACCACGGCCATCAGGATCGAGCGCGCCTCGTCGAGTTCGATGCCGAATTCGACGATCGCCGCTTGCAGAATGGCCTTTTCCTGGTCGCTGGTGATGACCTTCGAATGATAGGCGTTCAGCCGCACATAGTCGGCGTACCTCTTTCGTTGATCTTCCGTGACCGTCATATGGATTTTCACTCG
Organism: Alphaproteobacteria bacterium; assembly: GCA_015232485.1. GTDB lineage: Bacteria > Pseudomonadota > Alphaproteobacteria > Rhodospirillales > Magnetospirillaceae > JADFZP01. The sequence continues at coordinate 12,961 of JADFZP010000045.1, read as the reverse complement.
ATTTCCCAGCGGCCCATCGCCGGCGGCTTGTCGGGCAGGCGCAGCATGATCAGGACCTTCGATCCCTTCGCCGGCGCGGCCGCGTCGCCGACCATAAGGTTGGGCGCCACCGGCTTCAACTGAATCTTGGTCTGCTGCTTGTCGACCAGCAGGGTGACGTTGCCCACCGCCGGCGCGGTCTCGACCGGCTTGTCTTCATGATTGTAGATGATGAAGCGCAGATCGCTCGCCTTGGGCATCAGTTCGATGTGGAAATTGCCGGCGTCCAGCAGCAGGCCGCCGGCCGGGCCGGTGCTGATCTTGGGCGGCGGCTCGGCGCTCGCGTCCTGGGCGGCGGCGGGCAGGGGCAGGGCCAGCAGGGCGGCCAGCAGGGCGATTGGAAATCTCACCTTGGTTCTCCTCACTTCTGGCGCATCGCGCCGTCGAGCGCATCGAGGTTGCGGCGCATGGCGGCCAGGAATCCGCGGGCGTCGACCGCGCCCTCGGCCAGTCGGGCGGGGGGGTCCATGGTTTCGAGCACCACCAGCTTGGCGCCGGTGGCGGCCACGGCGGCCTCCATCTCAGGCTTGGGCTTGCGCCAGTCGACCACCACCTTGGCGTCGCGCGCCTTGATCTCGGCGGCCAGACGGGCGTAGTCCTCGGGCGCCCAGTCGTAGGTGTCGGCCAGGGTGTGGCCGACCACGTCCAGCCCGAAATCCTGGGTCAGATAGGCGAAGCGGTCGGTCAGCGCCCACAGGCCGGGCAGGCCGGCGTCGAGGAAGCGGCCCTCGTAATCGGTCTTCAGCGTTTGCAGCGTGGTCTTGAGGGCGACCTGGTTGCGTTCGACCAGGGCGGCGTCGGCCGGGCTTAGCGCCTTGAGGTCGGCGGCGACGATGTCGGCCATCCGCATGGCGTTGCTCAGCGAGTGCCAAGCCCAGGGCAGGGCGCCCTTGCCGTTGTCGCGCGGCAGCACGCCGATGCCGGTGACCTTGGGGTTGTAGGGCATCGAGGCGTCGATCGGCACGATGCGGATGTTGGCGCCGCGCGACCAGACGTAAAGCGGGTCGCCCTCCCAGGCGCGCGACAGCACGATGGCGGCGCTGGCGTTGGCGGCGGCGGCCACGAAATCGGGCCGCGGTTTCTGCTCCAGCCAGGTCGCCTGCTGCTCCATGCGCATGTTGGCGGGAAAGGCGAAGGCCACGTCGATGGCGGTGCCGGCGGCCAGATCGGCGGCCAGCGAGTAGGTCGCCTGCAATCCGGTCAGCACGGTCTGGCGCTCGGCGGCTTGGGCCGGCGCGGCCAGCCCGGCCAACGCCACCAGCGCGATCAGGTGTTTGCGCATCATTCCCCCTTCAACTTGCGTGCCTGGTGAACAGGCGCGAGACGGTGGCGGCCAGGAAGAACAGGCTGGCGCACAGGATGATGGCGCCACCCGACGGGATCGGCAGATCGAACTCCATCGGCGCCAGGATGCCGACCAGCGTGCTGACCGTCGAGATCGCCACGGTGATCGCGAAGAAGCCCCGCATCGAGCCCGACCAGATGCGCGCCGCGGCGGCCGGAATCAGGAACAGCGCCTCGACCAGCATGGCGCCGATGATCTTCACCGAGGCCACCGTGATGACCGTGACCATCACCACGAACACGTAGTCGAGGAAGGCCACCTGCACGCCGCGCACCTTGGCCAGTTGCGGGTTGAAGCTGGCCAGCAGCATGCGATTGTAGCGGGCCAGGCCGACCACGCCGACCAGCCCCGACATCACCGCCAAGACCGCGATGTCGAGATCGTTGACGGTGAGGATCGAGCCGAACAGCACCTTGTCGACCAGATGCACGTTGACCTGTCCGGCCACCCAGACCAGCAGGCTGGCGCCGATCGCCATCGAGATCGACAAGAACACGCCGATCAGGGTGTCCGAGGACATGCGGGTGCGGTTCTTGGTGAAGTTCAGCGCCAGGGCGAACAGCACGCAAAAGCCGAACAGGCTGGCATAGGGCGCGGTGGGCGGCTCGCCGATCAGGATGCCGATCGCCACGCCGGTCAGGGCGGCTTGGCCGACCGCCTGCGAGAAGAAGGCCAGCCGCTTGGTCACCACCATGGTGCCGATGCTGCCCAGCACCGGCCCGACCAGCAGCGCGCACAGCACCGCGTTGGTGACGAAGCCGTACTGGAACGAGGCCGGCAGCCCGCCCGACAGGGCAAGGTCGTGGGCCAGCAGGCGAAGGCTTTCCATCATGGCTTCTTCCCGTGGTGATGGGCGTGCGAGAAGATCTCGAGGATGTGTTCGGGGCTCAGCACCTCGGCGGGGCTGCCGGTGAACACCACGGTGCGGTTCAGGCAGGTCACCGTGTCGGCCAGTTCGCGCACCTCGGCGAGGTCGTGGTGAATCCAGACGATGGTGGTGCCCTTGGCGCGGATGTCCAACACCGCCTTGGCGATGAACTGGCTGCCCACCTCGTCGACGCCGGCCATCGGCTCGTCGAGGATCAGCAGATCGGGGAAGGGCAGCATGGCCTGGGCGAACAGCACGCGCTGGCGCTCGCCGCCCGACAGGGCGCCCATCCGCCGCTTGCGCTTTTGCGACATGCCCACGGCGTCCAGCACCTCGGCGACGGCGTCGGCCTTGCGGCGCGACAGGCCCAGGAAGACCGGGCGGTCCTGCACGGTGATCGCCATGAAGTCGTCGACCGTCATCGGCAGGTCGCGATCGAAATCAAGCTGCTGCGGCACATAGCCGATGCGCCGGCCGGCCGGCCAGTCGATGCGGATGGTGCCGGTGTGCGGCATCTGGCCCAGCAGCGAACGCAGCAGCGAGGTCTTGCCGCCGCCATTCGGCCCGATCAGGCAATGGATGGTGCCCGGCACGACGTCGACGCAGACGTTTTCGAGAATGCTCGACCGACCGAGCGTCAGCCCCAGCCCCTGGATGTGGATCGACGGGCCGCGCGCCGTCGTGGCGATGTCGTCGCGCATGGTCAGGGCTTCTGCCCGCGGACGTCGAGAACGGCGTCCGTCAGTTGCTTCATGTTGTATTCGATGGCCTCCTCGAACTTTTCCTTCGTATAGGGCCCGTCGCTGATGTGGACGAAGGAATAGACGCGGATGCCGGTCTCGTTGCGGATGGTGTCGATCACTTGGTCGGGGAACTCGATCTCGGAGAAGATCACGTTCACGTCGGCCGATTTGATCTTGTTGATGGTGTCGCGAAGCTGGCTGGCCGACGGCGACAGGCCGTGCGCCGGCTCGATCACCGCGGTGACTTCCAGGCCGAACTCCTGCAACAGGTAGTCATAGCCGCCATGGATGGTGGCCACCTTGATCCGCATGTCGCCGCCGCCCGCGATGCGCTGGGCGTAGCGGGCCTTGAGCTGACGCAGCTTGGTCGCGAAGGCCCGCGCGTTCTGGCGGTAATAGGCGGCGTTGTCGGGGTGCAGTTTGCCCAGACCCTCGGCGATCGCGTAAAGCTGCTGGATCGAGGCGGTGATCGACACGAAGGTGTGCGAATTGGGCACCTTGCGCTCGCCCTCGTAGCCGGCGGTGGCGATCAGGGCGACGCCGTCATTGGCGTAGATGATCGGCAATTTGCCGTCCATCCCGGCCGCCTGGACGATCTTGGCGGCGAAGGCGTCGTGGCCCACCCCGTTGGTCACCAGGGCGTCGAAGTCCATCACCCGCTTCAAATCGTCCGGCTGCGGCTCGTAATTGTGGACGTTGAAGCCGACCTTGATCAGCGGCACCACCTCGGCGCGGTCGCCGACCACGTGGGACACGAAGCTGTAATAGGGGTGCAGCGTCACGCCGATCTTCGGCTTGGCCTGGGCCAGCGCGGCGCCGGGCGACAACAGCAGCGCCGCGGCCATCAACACACCGAGCAAACGCATGGTCTTCCTCATTTCTTGTCGCCTTTCGGGGCATCGGCGCCGCGCACCGGGACGATTTCCTTCCAGCCCGCCTGGGCCAGATCGCCCAGTTTGGCGATCGGCGGGAACGGGGTGTCGCCGGTCGGGTGGATCCACACCGTGAAGAAGGCGTCGGCCGGGCCGGCGGCGGCCCCCTCGGCCTTCTCGCGCGGCGGATCGCGGGTTTCCTTCGAGGGGGGAACCGGCGGGTGGCGGTGCGCCAGCACCAGGGCGAAGGTGCGGGCGTCCTTGGTCGAGGCGGTGCGGCCCAGATAGACCACGGCGTGCCCGCCGGCATATTCGGCCCGATTGGCGGTCCAGACGTGACGGCCGCGGCCCTCCCACATGGCGTCTTGCGGGAAGGGCGGCATGGCCAGATCGGAAAGGTCCTCGACCGAGGGCCACACGCCGGCATTGTCCTTGTGCAGGGCGTCGATCTCGACGGCGGTCGCCCACAGATCGCCGAACAGGCCCTGCTCGGCCGGGTTCAGATTGCCGAAGGCGGTGATCTGCCAGGGCGCCAGTTCCGTCTTGACGGGAACGACGTGGCGCTGGGCGACCATCGCCGCCCAGGCCAGCAGGATGACGCCGCAGACGCCCAGCAGATAAAGCCCCTCGCGTCGGGCTCCCGCCGGCCTGACCAACTGGCTGTGCATTATTTCACACCGGCCGGAAGATCGACCGCCTCGACGGTCCACTCGCCCTTGTGGCCCTCGTCGCCCTCGATCACGAAGGTGTGGTCGCAGCGCTTCTTGGGCTGGTAGGTGAACTTGCCGGTATCGTCGGTCTGCGCCTCGCCGATCTTGCCGCCATCCGGCCCCAGCACGTCGACGCGCTTGTTGCGCGCCACCTTGCCGCCGCCGAAAAACGCCTCGCCCTGGATGACGCCGTCCTCGACGGCGGCGAACACCTTCAGGATGTGCGCCTCGGCCGGCTGGGCCAGCAGGACGGCGAGCGCCGCCGCCGCCAGGAATTTACGCATGGTCTGTGTTCCCTACTTCATGTCGACGGTGCGGACCCAGATCAGGCCGCCTTCCTCGAGCGGCACGTCCTTGCCCTGCGGGCTCTTGACGGGCTGCTCGGCGGTGACCAGGGCGGCGAACGACCACCAGCCGGCGCGCGGCATCACATAGGAGAACACGCCGTTGCCGTCGGCCCGCACCACCTGGGTGACGAAGGGGTCCGAGGGGGCCTTGACCTTGCCTTCGCTGCGGTACTCGACCTCGACATCGGCGAAGGGGACGGGCTGGCCGTTCTTGGTGACGATCCCGGTGAAGGCGTTGCCGGCCCACAAGCCATAGGGACGGGTCAACGGCATGATCTCGACGGGGAAGCCGACCATGTCGCTCCAGCCCTCGTCGGCGCCGAAGGCGTTCACCACCACCTTGGTGTAGTGGATGATCATGGTCTCCTCGGCGGGCTCCCAATAGGGCGCCGGCTGGATGAAGAAGACGTGCTCGGCGGGGCGAGCCAGCTTGAAATCGGCGGTGTAGGTGGACTTGCCGTTGGTCTTCTTGGCCTTGAGCGCCGACCGCAGATCGGTCCTGACGCCGTTGGCCAGCACGCCGAAGGCGGTCGGCGGCGCCATTTCCATGATCGGCCCGTTGGCCATCGGATGGGTGAAGCGGATGTTGAACGAGATCTTGGCGTCCTTCTTCTCGGACGCGATCTGCGTGGAGGGGATCAATTCCTGGAAATGCGCGTAGGCGTTCGATCCAACGCAGGTCGCCAGCGCGGCGCCGGCCAAAGCCATCTTCAACGACATCTCTTGTTTCCCCCCTTTAGTTGAGTTGAATTCAGCGCGCCTGGGCCTCGAGTGGACGGCCGTTGCGGGCGGCCGCCAAGCGGGTGCCCAGCGAGCCCTCGAGGCCCGGCGTTGTCGCGTCGACCATCAGGCGAAGCCGCAGATCGGACAGCCACGCCCCGGTCAGCGCCTGGGTTTCGGCGGGCGCCCGAGCCAGTTCGCCGGCCGCGCCGACCAGATCGCCGGCCATGACGCGGGCGGTGGCGGTGGCCACCATCTCCTCGAAGCGATCGGGCTGCGACGGCGCGCCGATCACCCCGCCGATCGGATCGCGCGGCAACCACGCGGTCAAGGTCGGCGCCATGCGGACCAAGGCCGGCGTCCATTCGTCGAGGAAGCGGCCGGTGGGCGATTCCTTCCAATGGGTCACGCGCATCTGCGCCACCATCGCCGGGAATCGGCCGCGCAATTCGTCGGTGGTCGGCACGCCCCGACCGGCCACCGGCATCAGCGGCGCCAGTGTTTCCGAGAGGAGCCCGTCATCGCCGGCCAGCGCCAACACCGTCGCCAATTCGCGCTCGAACGGCGCCGATTGGCGCAGCGCGGCCATCAATTGCGACATCGCCAGCACCGCGGCGGATTGCGACAGGGCGGGCAGGCGCTGATCGATGGCGCCAAGCCGCTCGGCCAGGGCCTTGTTCTCGGCGGCCAGCGCTCCGGCGCGGGTTTCGGCGTCGGCGGCCTTCTTTTCGGCGGCGGCGACGCGCTGGGCCAGCCGCTGGGCCTCGGCCTCGACCAGACCCATCTGGCGGGCGTGCGGCGACGTATAGAACTGATCGACCCACAAAGGCGCCGTGGCCGCGCCACCGGCGCCCAGCAACGCCACCACGGCGGCGAAGGCGGCGCCGGCCAGGCACAGCTCGGCGCGGTGCAGACGCCGCTCTTGCGGCTGGGTGGCCTGCTCGCTCTCTGGTTCGCTCATCTCGCGCCTCTTTGTCGAATGGGATAGATAATGCAGCCTAGTGTCGGCTATGTCACGGGTTTCACGCGTACAACGATTACCGTATTTTTTACGCCTCGATCTCGCGATACCATTTCGTCGCGGCGATCAGGTTGCGGCGCCGCGGCCGCCAGCTTTTGCCCACCATCATGCGCTTGACGTGCTTGCGGGCCTGCTCGGGCGACAGGGCGTTGAGCGCCAGGGCGCGGTACAGGTTGGCGGCGCGCTCGAACTGGTCGCGCGAGACGCTGTCCTTCTTGCCGACCGCCTCGCTCAGCATGTCGCCGACCACCCGCTCGACCTCGGACTGGAAGACCAACTGGTTGTCGTTGCCCAGCCTGAGCAGGATGCCGCGCGCCTCGTCGAAGCCCAGATTCCAGCGGGTGACGCCTTCCTCCATGATTTCGCGCTCGGCATCGACGGCCACGAAGGTGGTCGCGAAGGTGCGCGCCCTGACGAACGAGACGAACTGATTGGCCACGTCCTCGGAAACGGTCATGGTGCGAAACCTCATTCAGCGGCCGGCGCGGGAGCGCCGGAGGGAAGCATTGGATCGGCCGGCTGGTCCCGGCGGGCCGCCTCGACCAGACGCGCCACGGCGGGGCCGCCATAGCGCAGGAAAAGCAGCGGCGTGCCGATGGCGTCCAGCACGGTGGCGCTGATCAGCCCGCCGAAGATCACCACGGCGACGGGCGCCAAGATCTCCTTGCCCGGCTCGCTGGCCCCGGTCATCAGCGGCAACAGCGCGAAGCCGGCGGCGGCGGCGGTCATCAGCACGGGGGTCAGGCGTTCCAGGCTGCCGCGCAGGATCATCTCGCGGCCGAACGGCTCGTGCTCGTGGGTCGCCAGATGCAGGTAGTGGCTGATCTTCAGGATGCCGTTGCGGGTGGCGATGCCGGCCAGGGTGACGAAGCCGATCATGCTGGCGATCGAAAGCTGGTGGCCGGCCAGGATCACCGCGACCACGCCGCCGATCAGGGACAAGGGCACGTTGCCCATGATGATGAGCGACAGCACCGCCGAGCGGTAGCGGTTGAACAGCACCACGAAGATCAGCACCATCGAGATCACCGACAGGCCGGCGATGCGCAACGACGCCTCCTCCTGCGCCTGGAACTTGCCTTCGATGGTGGTGAAATAGCCGGGTGGAACGTCCAGCCGGCGGATCTCGGCGCGGATGGCGTCGACGATGCGCTGGATGTCGCTGCCGTCGGTGTTGGCCAGCACCACGATGCGGCGCCGCCCGTTCTCGCGCAAAATCTGGTTCGAGCCGTCGGTGTCCTCGACGCGGGCGACCTCGCGGACGGGGACGCGGCCCGAGGGGGTGTCGATCAGAAGCTGGGTCAGTCCCTCGGAACGGCGGTCGTCGTCGCCCAGCTTCAGCACCACGTCGAAGCGGCGGTTCTGGTCGAGGATCTGCGACACCACCCGGCCGCTCGACATCGCCTCGAGCTCCTGCGCCACGGCGGCCGGCGTGGTGCCGAACAGCATGGCGCGCTCGGGGTCGATCTGCACCCGGACCTGCGGCACGCGGGTCTGCTTCTCGACTTGCAGATCGACGATGCCGGGCGTTCCGGCGATGCGGCGGCGCAGGCGGTCGGCGGTCGCCACCAGGGTGTCAAGGTCGTCGCCGAAGATCTTGATCGCCAATTGGGCGCGCACGCCCGACAGCAGGTGGTCGATGCGGTGCGAGATCGGCTGGCCGATATTGGACGAGGCGGGCAGCAAAGCCAGCCTTGCCCGCATGTCCTCCATGATCTCTTCGCGGCTGCGCTTCGAGCGGCGCAGATCGACGTCGATCTCGGCGGCGTGGACGCCCTCGGCGTGCTCGTCCAACTCGGCGCGGCCGGTGCGCCGCCCGACCCCCGAAACCTCGGGAACCTCGAGGATCAGCTTTTCGGCGATCAGCCCCAGCCGGTTCGATTCGACCAGCGAGATGCCGGGGTCGAAATACATGCCGATGGTCAGCGAGCCCTCGTTGAAGGCGGGCAGGAAGGCGCGCGGCAGCATGAACATCAAGACCACGGCCAGCGCCACCGCGCCGCCGATGCTCCAGGCCACCCGGCGCATGTTGTCGAAGGCCCACAGAAGCAGGCGGCGGTTCTTGTCCTTCAGCCAGCGGACCAGCCAGGTGTCGCCCCGATGGGCCAGCGAGTCGCGGGTCAGCAGGAAGCTGCACAGCACCGGGGTGAGGGTGACCGAGGTCACCAGCGAGGCCAGGATCGACACGATGTAGGCGACGCCCAGCGGCGTGAACAGCCGCCCCTCGACGCCCGCCAGGGTGAACAGCGGCACGAACACCAAGATGATGATGAAGGTCGCCGAGACGATGCCCGAGCGGATTTCCTGCGAGGCGTCGCCGATCACCCGCAACACCGGCCGCGGCTCGGCCAGCGCCCAGTTCTGACGCAGGCGCCGCTGGATGTTCTCGACGTCGACCACCGCGTCGTCGACCAACTCGCCGATCGCGATCGCCAGCCCGCCCAGCGTCATGGTGTTGATCGACATGCCGAATTGCTGGAACACCACCATGGTGATCATCACCGAGACCGGAATGGCGGTCAGCGAGATCAGCGTGGTGCGGCCGTTGGCCATGAACAGGAACAGCACGATGGCGACGACCACCACCGCCTCGACCAGCACGCGCAGCACGTTCTCGATCGAGGTCTCGATGAAGTCCGACTGGCGGAACAGGATGTTGTCGACCTTGACGTCTTCGGGCATCACGCCCTGAAGCTCGCCCAGCGCGGTGACCAGGTTCTCGGTCAGGTGGATGGTGTCGGTCGAGGGCTGCTTGTGAACCGCCATGATCACCGAGGGGCGGCCCTGATAGCCGGCGTCGCCGCGCTTTTGGCGCGCCGCGAACTCGACCTTGGCGACTTGGGACAGCATCACCGCCTGATCGCCGCGCCAGGTGACCACCAGATCGCGCAGGGTCTCCAATTGGGGCGTGCGGCCGATGTTGCGGATCACGAATTCGTGGCCGTACTGGTCGACGATGCCGCCGCCGGAATTCTTGCTGAAATTGGTGATGGTCGATTCGATCTGGTCGTTCGAGACGTCGCGCAGCGCCATCAGGCCGGGGATCGGGGTGACGCGGAACTGCCGCACCTCGCCGCCGATCGGGATCACCTGGGCGACGCCGGGAATCGACAGCAGGCGCGGGCGGATCACCCAGTCGGCCAGTTCGCGCAGGGTCATCGGATCGACCTTGGCGCTGGTCACCGCGATCAGCATGATCTCGCCCATGATCGAGCTGATCGGCCCCATCTGCGGCGTGGCGCGGGCGGGAAGCTGCTCGCGCAGCAAAGCCAGCCGTTCGCTGACCTGCTGGCGGTTGATGTAGATGTTGGTGTTCCAGGCGAACTCGACATAAACGATCGACAGGCCGACCGCCGAGACCGAGCGCACCCGCGTCACCCCCGGCATGCCGTTCATCGCCGTCTCGATGGGAAACGAGATGATCCGCTCGACCTCCTCGGGGGCCAACCCGTCGGCCTCGGTCATCAGCGTGACGGTCGGCTTGTTGAGGTCGGGGAAGATGTCGACGTTCAGCGAACCCATCGCGAAGAAGCCGTAGGCGACCAGCAACACCGCGGCGACCATCACGAACAGGCGGTTGCGCAGGCTGTAATCGATGAGTTTGGCGAACATCGGCCCGCCTCAGTGGATCTGGTTGAGGAGGTTGGCCCCCTCGATGACGATCCGCCGGCCCTGGCCCAGGCCGGCCTGGATCAGCACGTTCTGGCCGTCGATCGGCTCGGAGCGCACCAGGATCGGCTCGAAACGCTCGCCGCCCACCTTCTCCCACACCATGTTCTGGCCGACCTGGTTCCGCACGACGGCCGATTGGGGCAGGATGATGCCGGCCGCGACGTCGGGGGTGCGGATGAACACGGTGACCGGCGCGCTGACCGACAGCGACGAATCGGGCTGATTGATGCGGAAATTGAGTGGAATGGCCTGCTGGCGCAGCTTGGGCCCGCGGCTGATGAAGGTCAGTTCGTACGAGCGGCCCGACGAGGTCACCGCCGTGGCGCCCGAGATGCGCTCGATCTGAACGGCGTCGACATAGGCGGCGGCCTCGACCCACAGGCGGTTGGGGTCGATGATCTCGAACAGCACGTCCTGCGACGAGACGATCTGGCCGGCCACCACGTTGCTTGACGCGATCAGGCCGTCGGCCGGCGCCTTCAGCGCCACCCGCACCATCTCGCGGTCGCCGATCACCAAGGCGATGGCGGCGCGGCGGCGGTGCAGGCTTTCCAGTTCCAGGCGGGCCTGCTCGACGCGGTGCATCACGGCGGGCGAGAGGGCGTCGCGGTTCAATTCCTCGAGCTGCGCCTTGACGGCGTCGATCTCGCTTTCGATTTGCCCCATCTGCTGCGTGATGTTGCCCCGGTCGATCGGATTGACCACGGGCACCACCGAGGCCAGCAATTCGCCCCGCGTGACGCGGCGGCCGATCGACGGAACGCCGCCCTCGCCGAACATGATGCGGCCGTTCAGGCTGGCCTGGATGCGTCCGCTGGCGGCGGGATCGGGGGCGATGCGGCCGATGATGCGGATGACCCGCGCCGCTTCCTGGATTTTGCTCACCCCGGTGCGCAGATTCAGCATGCGCTGGGTGGGCTTGGGCACGAACACCGCGCCATCGGGCATCCGTCGCGGGCTGTTGGCGGGAACGCCGGTCGATTCGTCGACGCCCACCGGGCCGCCCTCGCCATGCGAATGGCCCTTGCCCGACGGGGCGGCCTCGGCGGTCGAGATCAGGGCCAGCGCCAGCAGGGGCGCGATCAGCGCGGCGCGCCGCCGGCCGAACAGGCCCGAGACCAGAACGCCCACCGCGCCCGCCACGGCGCCCGAGGCGCCGGTGATCAGCAAGGCGCCCAGGCTGAAGCTGCGCGGCGGCTCGGAGGTGGCGATGTTCAGAGCGGCGCCCAGCAGGTCGATGTCGTCGCCCGCCGTGATGGTCATGGTGACGGTGTAGCGGCCCGGCTTGCCGAAGGGCGACGGGGTCAGGGTGTAAAGACCCTCGCCGCTTTCCACCGCCGTGGCGGTGGTCGAGGCGCCCAACCCGTCCTCGACGGTGATCTCGATGACCGCCTTGCCGACCGGCGCCGAGTTGGCGTAGCGGTCGAGATAAAGCTCGAGCCCGTCCGGCGCGTCGACGCCGACGATGTCGAACATCTCGCTGTGCGCCTCGAAGCGCGGCGACAAGGCGCCGGGGGCGGGGCGCGCCGGGATGCCCATCCAGGTCAACTTCTGGTCGGCCATGGCGATCACCAAACCCAGCCCGATGCCGCCCGCCACGATCAGCAGGGCGAGCACGACCTTGACGATGGACCAGCTACGCGGGTGCTTCATCTCAGCCTCCCGCGAAGGCGAGGAAGTTGTCGGGCCGCACGCCGTATTCGCCGACGAACGGGAAGCTCAGCTTCAGAATGACCAGCAGCACCGACATGTTGGTGGCGGCCAGCAGGCTGGACATCAGCAGCGTGGCCATCAGACTTGGACTGCCGAAGAACAGGGGAAAGGCGATCGCCACCACGGTTCCGAACACCGCCACCCCCCACAGCAGCGGGCTCATCGAGCCCTGGGCGAGGCGCAGGCGGTTCAGGCGGTTCAGCTCGACATCGGCCAGCACGTCCAGGGATTTGGCGAACACCACCGCTTCCTTCTCGGTGGTCGGCTCGATCGCCATATAGGTCGAGACCATGTCGCGAAGGGTGGATTTCACCTCGGGCGAGGACTTGCCGATCTGCATGCGCGGCCATTCGATCTCGGCCACCTTGCGGGCATATTGCCGCAGATTGTCGCGCAGCCCGTCGCGCGTCACCTTGGGGAAGGCCAGCGCCGTCTGGTCCAGGGTCTGCAGGGCGTTGATCTCGTAGTCGGTATAGGCGCGGACGTCTTCGTATTTCTGGTAGACGCCGAACAGCAAAAGTCCCAGGAAGCCGGCGTAGACCGAAGCGAAGACGGTGTATTTCAGGCCGCCCGCGATGCTGTTCTGGGCCAGTTCGACGGTGGTGTAGCGGGCATAGACCATCATCGTGCCGATGATCGACGCGGTCATCCCAAGGCCCAGCATCAGCAGGGCCGCGAACCACATGGGTCGCTGCGCCAGCCACAGAAAGAAGTCCATCACCCGCCCCTAGAAATGGAAATGTCGGCGGGCCGGTCGGCCCGCCCAGTCATCAGCGAGGCGTCACCCGGTCGGCCACTTCGCGCGACAACCCGTGACGGACCTGATGCTTACGGTAGGCCCAGTCGCCGACCAGCGCGCCGACCACCGCCGTCGAAACGGCGATCACCCGGCTGGCCGCCACCGGCCCGGT
>JADFZP010000044.1 GCA_015232485.1 Alphaproteobacteria bacterium | reverse complement strand
TTGATCCGGCCATCTCGTGGGATGCCCGTGTCGAGCACGGGCATGACGGTCTCCGGGTTTCCCGTTCGTCATGGCCGGACTTGATCCGGCCATCCACGCGGGATGCCCGTGTCAAGCACGGGCATGACGGCGAAGTGCCGATCACTCCCCCGCGCTGGCGATGTGGTCGCGCAGGCGGCGGACGTCTTCGAGCAGGACTTCCGAACGGCGGACGTGGATGCCCAGGGTGGTCAGGCGGCGGAAGGCGCGTGACAGGTTCTCGGGGGCCAGGCCGACCGACGCGGCGATCAGATTGTGCTGAACGTCCAGGCGGAAGCGGACCTCGCCCTCGACGGACGGGGCGCCGGCCCGTTCGGCGGCGCGCAGCAGATAGCAGCAGATGCGCTGGGTGGGCGACAGCACCTTCAACTCGGCGAGGTCGCGGGCCATGCCGAGATAGCGGCTGCTTAGGGCGCCCAGCATGGCGGTGACGCGGCCCGGCTCGGCGGCCAGACGGGCCAGCACGGCGGCGCGCGAGGCGACCACCAGCCGGCACATGGTCAGCGCCTCGCCATTGACGGGATAACGCTTCAACCCGACCATCGCCGGCAGCCCGAAGAACTCGCCGTCCGAGAAGACGTGCAGCAGGGTTTCGCCGCCGCTCGGTTCGGCGACGTACAGGCGGACCTTGCCCGAAACCACCAGGAAGAAGCGGTCGGCGGGATCGCCCTGGCTGAACAGCATCGCTCCGGCCGGCACGTCCTGCACCGGCGCCTGATCGAGCAGCACGTCCAACAGGTCGCCGAGGCGGGCGCTTTTCATTCGGCGTCCTCGGCGGTGGCCAGGGCCGACAGGCCGGGCGGGTCGGCGATGGTCGCCAAGCGGCCCCGCACGGTCACCCCGGCGGTGCGCAGGGTGCGCAGCACGCGGGAGAAGCTTTGCTGGGTCATGCCCAGATGGGCGGCCAGCAGCTTCTTGGCCATCGGCAGGCGCACCTCGACCGGACCCGGCCGGCCGCGCGGCGCCAAGCGCAGCAGATAGGCGGCGGTGCGCTGGCGCACCGTGCGCAGTTTCATCTCGCCGGCCGCGCCGATGCATTCGCGCAGGCGGACCGACAGCAGCGCCACCAGCAGCAGCGCCAGTTCGGCATCCCCCTCGGCGCGTTCGCGAAGCAGGGCGCCGTCGATCGCCGCGACTTCGCCAGCCGCCACGGCGCGAACCGTGAAGGGGTGGATGCCGTCGGTGAACAATCCCGGAAGGCCCAGCAGGCAGCCATGCATGACCTCGTCGACCGGCACCTCGACCCCGTTTTCAAGGGGCACGAAGCCGATGAAGCGGCCGGACTGGACCAGAAAAACCTGTGTGACCGGCTCGCCGGCCCGCACCATGACCTCGTCGCGCGCCACCGCGCGCGGCCTGCCCAGGGGCCGCAATTGCCTGAGCGCCGCGGCGACGACGGCCGAATCGGACAGGGCTTCCACGTCGACGTGCATCGACACCTCCCAAACCTGCAGGAATGGTATGGGGGATGCCGTGAAAGGCCCTTGATCCTGGTCAAGTCGCGGCGGCGCAGTCCCTCCCGCAGCCCGGCCGCACCGCCCGGCGCAGGGCGGCGACGTCCAGGATGCACACGTCGTAGCCCTTGACCGCGACGCCCAGCGGCTTCAGCCGGGCCAGCACGCGCGACAGGCTTTCCCGCCGGATGCCCAGGCGCCCGGCCAGGGTCTCCTTGTTGAAGGGCAGGCGCACGGTGACCGTGCCGTGCTCGGCGCCGGGCAGCGCCAGGATGAACTCGGCGACCCGTTGCAGCGGGCTCAGGGTTTCAAGCTGATGGATCTGGGCGGCCAGGGCCATGCGGCAGCGGGCCAACGCGCCGACCGTGCGCAGCGCGGCGAGCGGTTGGCTGCTCAGGGCTTCCAGCATCGCCTCGCGCGGCACGCGGATCACGGTGGCGTCGTACAGCGCCTCGGCATGGACCGGGAAGCGGCCGTCGCCCAGCACCGCCGCCACGCCGAAGAACGAGGGGGGAGAGAACACCTCGACGATGCTCTCGCGCCCGTCCGAGGTCAGCGAGAACACCTTGATTTGGCCCGACAGGACGACGTGCAGCGCGGTGGCCGGGGCGCCCTCTCCGAACAGCAGGGTATGGCGCGGCACCTCGATGATGGCGGACAGCGCGGCGATCGCGCCGATCGCCTCGGCCGACAGTCCGCGGAACAGCGGCAACCGGCCCAGCAGGGCGGCCAGCGATTGCTCGCCCTCGGGGCGGCAGGCGCCGGGCGAGGGGCAGGGCCATCTCATGATTCGCTTCCCCCGGCCAGGCGGCGCAGCGCCGCGACATCTTCGATCACCACCCGCGCGCCGCGCCCGGCATGGACTCCCAGGGCGCGCAGCCGGGCGAAGGCGCGCGACAGGGTGGCCGGCTCCATGCCCAGGCGCCGGGCCAAGCGCTGCTTGTCGCAGGGCAGCGTGACCACGGCGTCGCGCTGGGCCGGCGTCAGGGTGGCCAGAAAGCCCGCCAGCCGCTCGGCGCAGGAATGCAGCTTGAGATCGGCGATCTGGCGGATCTGATCGCGAAGCTGCCCGGACAGGATGGCGATCATGGCGTGCAGAATGTCCGAACGCCCGTCAAGGAAGGCCAGCAATCCCTGGCCGTCCAGCGCCACGCCCTCGAACGGCGTCGCCGCCACCGCGTCGAAGGCCAAGGGTTCGGCCGAGAACAGGGCGTCCAGGCCGACCACCTCGCCGGGGCCGAGGCGGCCCATCGGGCCTCCCGCGACCAGATCGACCGCGCCATGGCGGATCAGCAGCACCGAGGCGGGAATCTCGCCCCGCCGCAGCAGCACCGCCTGGGCCGGGGCGTGCAGCGGTCGGGCGAACCCGGCCGCGTCGGTCGCGGGGAGCAGGGCGAACAGAGGGCTGGTTTCCAGGGCCTCGGCGATCATGCGGAGATGGTCGCACCGGCCTCGCGCCTGCGGCATTGACGCCGGATAACCCGCCCGCGACCGGGCCTTTCGGCCATGCGCCCCCCTATCTCAACGTCAGGCTTTTGGTCTGGTCGTCGAAATCGATGGCCAGGATCTGGCGTGGCTCCAGGGTGACCTCGGCCGCGAGCTGGTGGTCGTAGCCCTCGGTCCGGCCGCTGTCGCGCATGCGGATGGTCAGGGCGTGCGGCCCGGCCGGCACGTTCATGCGGACGTAATGGCGCGAGGCGCCGTCGCGCGACAGGCCGGCCGGCGGGGCGCTGGCCGAGATCACCGTGCGGCCGTCCAGTTCCAGTTCGACCCAGACCGGGTGGCGCTCGCGCGAGCAGCTTTGCTTGGACCGCATGTTGGGCGGCAGCTTGGCCAATTCCTCGGAGCTACGGTCGTGGCAGGGCTCGACGCGCGCCCCGGCGTGGGTCAGGGCGAATTTCAGCACCGCCTGGCCGGGGGCCAGCCGCTGATAGGGCGGGGCCACCGAGAAATAGCCGATTCCCGCCGCGAAGGCGGCATAGGCGAGGATCGAGGTGACCAGGGTCTTCATGACTTCACCTCCGAAAGCTGGGCGATGGCGGCGGCGATCGGGTCGGGATCGGTGGGCGCCGCCCACACCACGCGCAGCCGGTCGCGATCGGTGCGCTTGGGCAGATGGGGCTCGCGCGCCGCCGCGATGCGGGCGTCGGTCCATTGCGGCCCCAGCCGGTGGTGGCACTCGCCGCCCCGGCAGCCGGTCACCACCACGCCGTTGGCTCCGCTGCGCGACAGGATGAAGTCGAGGAACGAGGGCGGCAGCATGCCGGTGCAGGGCAGCGACAGCGCCGCCACCGAGGGAGTCTCGAAGCGCTTCAGGTCGACGCCGTGATCGCAGCCCAGCACCAGCAGGCGGGCCGGCCCGGTCAGCGGCGCCGCCGCCGCCAGCACCCGGTCGCGCAGAGCCTCGACCGGCAGCGATTCGAGCTCGATGCCGCTGATCATCGGCTTGGACTTGCGGAACGGCGTCGAGGACGGGCACGAGCCGACGCAGATGCCGCAGCCGGTGCACAGATCGGGCTGCATCACCGCCTGTTTCTCGTGCGCCAAGCCATCCATGCGCGGCCGCATCACCACCGCGCCGAACGGGCAGTCGGCGGCGCAATGGCCGCAGCCGCTGCATTCGGACAGTTGGACCACCGCCGCCGCCGCCCGTCGGCGCCGGCCGACCCACGGCACGATGGCGATCACCGCCGTCAGGCCAAGCGCCAGCGCCCAGGCGACCGCCGGACCCCAGGTGTCGAAGGCCGGATACAGGGCCATGTAGAACCAATCGGGATTCAGAACGTCGCTGGCCCGCCCCAGATCGGCCGGCGGATGGCTTTTGGCCGGGAAGACCAGCGACAGCCCCAGCAGCATCGCGGTGGTCCACAGCCGCATCTTGCGGGGCGGCGTCATCGCCGGATGATTGACGCGCAGGATGTGAATCCACATCCCGAACAGCAAGAACAGCGGCACCGCGATGTGGATGAAGATCAGCAGCGTGAAGAAGCGGTCGGTCAGGCTGCCGCGCGTCAGGAAGTTGCGGGCGATCGACTGGCCGAAAATGCCCAGCCAGTCCAGCCATTCGGCGGTGCCGACCCCCAGATATTGGGCCAGCTCGTCCCACACCAGCCAATAGCCGGTGACGCCCGAGGCCAGGATCAGCCAGATCAGCGGCACGCCGGTGATCCAGGCGAACCAGCGGGCGCCGTGATAGCGGTCCATGGCGAATTCGCGCAGCAGATGGATGACCATCACCGCGACCATGCAGTCCGAGCCGTAACGGTGCAGGCTGCGCACGATGCCGCCCAGCCACCACTGATGCACGGTGATGTACTCGACCGACTCCCAAGCGCCGCCGACGCTGGTCTCGAACGGGATGAACAGATAGAGCCCGGTCCCCAGCACGATCCAACTGAAGAACCAGCCGAGCGCGCCCAGTTGGTGGAAGGGGTTCAGTTCGGGGCCGCATAGGCGGTCGCCGAGGCTCTCGACCCGGAAAAACGTGTTCCGGATCAGCAATTTCACACTGCCAGCCAAAGCTTTACTCCGCTGCCGCGCTCACGTCGAGCGTCTACGCCGCAGAGATTGAATTAGAAAAATCGCGACTAGAATGACGCTGGTCAAGCCCATGAAAAACTCGATGAAGATCGCGTAGTCAAAGCGGTATCCGCCGGTGTTGGGATCGTAAACCGTGCAAAAGAATTTCACCCGGTTGATGATCCCGTCGACGCTGGTCAACGAGGCGGCTCGGCCGAGGATCAGGTCCTTCAGCGGCTCGACGACCAGCGGGGTGTCGAAGGTCTCGCCGTAAACCTGCCGGTAGACGCGGCCCTGGGCGTCGACGATGGTGGTTTGGGCGATGTGGTCGAAGCCGCGCGGCGCCACGAAGAAGGTGAAGCCGATCTCCTTGGCCAGCCGGTCGATGGTCTCGCGGCTTCCCGAGGCGAAGGGCCAGGCGTCGGTGTCGATGCCCTGCTGCCGCGCGAAGGCGCTTAGCATGGGCGGCGTGTCGACCCGGCTGTCGAAACCCACCGACAGCACCGCGAAGCTGTCGGAACCCAGGGCCTTGCGCGCCGCCTCGATGGCGTTGGACAGGGTTTGGGTCATGGTCGGGCAGGTGTAATGGCAACTGGTGTAGATCATGCTGATCACCAGCGGCCGGCCGCGAAACTGGGCCAGTCGCAGCGGCCGGCCCCGGTGGTCGACCAGGGCGTGGTCGCCGATCGTGGTGCCCTCGGCCGCCCGACTCGTCTCGAGGGCCTGTTCGGCGCTGGCCGCGATGTCGGTGGTGGCCCCGGCGGGGGCCGCCAACAGCGCGAGACCAAGGGCCGCCGCGGCGAGCAGGGGGATCATGCGAGCATCGCCTCGATCAGCACGGCGGCCAGCAGCAGGCTGAGCTGGACCAGCGACGCGAAGAAGTTCGACATCGCCGTGGCGCGCGATGGGGCGCGGGCGAAGGCGACGCTGCGGGCGATGAACCACGCCCCGCCAATCGAGGCGGCGGCCAGATACAGCATGCCCGCCCCGAACAGCGGCGGCAGCAGCGACACCGCGACCAGCGCCACGGTGTTGGCGAGGATGATTTGGCCGGTGCGGCGATCGTCCATGACGACCGGCAGCATCGGCACCCCGGCCGCCTTGTAGTCGTCGCGCAAGGCGGCGGCCAGGCTCCAGAAATGGGGTGGAGTCCACAAGAACAGCACCACCGCCAGGATCAGCGCCTCGGGCGACAGGCCGGGCTCGATGGCGGCGCCGGCCAGCACGGCGAAACTGCCGGACAGCCCGCCGATCACGATGTTCCAGACGGTGCGACGCTTCAGCCAGACCGTGTAGACGCAGCCATAGACGAAGGCGCCCAAGAAGACGAAGGCGGCGGCCAGAAGATTGGCCGACCACGCGGCGAGCAGCACCGAGCCGGCCAACAGCGCGGCCATCACGGCCAACCACGCCGGACCGGCCGTGAAGGCGCCGGTGGCGAAGGGCCGATTGGCGGTGCGCGCCATGTTGCGATCGGTCTCGCGCTCGTAATAGTGATTGAACGCGCCGGCGCTGGCGGCGGACAGCAGCGTGGCGAAGGCCACGGCGGCGATCACGCCCGGCGACGGGGCGGAACCGGGCTGCGCCAGCGCCCCGGCCACGGCCGAGATCGCGACGAACACGCCGATTCGCAGTTTGAAAACGGAACCCAAGGTCCTGAGCATTCCCGACTTCCCCTCGAAGAAAAGAGGCGGGGGGCTTTTCCCCCCGCCCCGTTGGCTCAGCTCATGCCCCAGGTCGAGGCCAGGTACTTCCAGTTGACGAAGTAGTACAGCACGAAGCAGACGAGGAAGATCATCGCCAGCGTGAACGTGCCGGGAACCGACATCGCCGCCGCATTGCCGTGCTGCGTGATGGCCGGAGCCGCCGGGGGAGCCACCTTGGGCGCCACGACGGGCTTGCCGAACAGCACGGAGCCGACGATCACGACCACGAAGGCGATGCCGCCGATGGTCGCGATGATCGCCGAGATGCCGTTCAGGCCCAGCAGCAGATAGGCCGCCGCCGGATACTCGAAGGCGTGCGGAGCATCCGAGAAGGCCAGATCCCAGTGGCGCCGCGAGACGCCCAGGGTGCCCGCGCCCATCATGAACAGCGACGCGCCGCCCATCCCTAAGCCGAACAGATAGGGCTGGATCTTGGCCAGGCCGGGCATGATCAACTCGCGCCCGAACAGCACCGGAACCAGGAAGTAGGTGATCGCCATGAAGGCCAGCGTGGTGCCGACCGCCACGGTGCCGTGGAAGTGGCCGGGCACGTAGATGGTGTTGTGGATCATGATGTTGATCTGTTCCACGCCCATCGTGACGCCCGAGATGCCGCCCAGGAAGCCGAACAGGACCAGCGAGAGGAACATGCCCGAGAACACCGGGTTGCCCCAAGGCGCCTTGCGCAGCCACTCGAACAGGCCGTTGTTGAAGCCCTTGGCCCGCTGGGCCGCCTCGATGCAGCCCGGAACCGTCAAGCCGTGGATCATCGAGCCCAGCACGGCGAGATACATGCCATAGCTGGTGTTGAAGATCTTGTAGCTGGACGACAGGCCCGGCTCGACCAGAAGGTGGTGGGCCGAGGCGATCTGCAGGAAGAACACGTACAGCAGGAACGCCGTGCGGCTGACCTTTTCAGACAGCGGCTTGGCGCCGAACACGATGGCGGCGATCGCGTACCACACCGCGATGTGGGCGGCGACGTTGATCTGCTGGGACGAGTGCCCCATGCCCCACCAGATGATCTTGTACATCAAGGGATCGATGTGGCTGATCAGCCCGATCGACCACAGGAAGGTGGGGATCAGGATGATGGCGCCCGAGGCGATGGTGTAGACCGCGATGATGCAGGCCACCAAGGCGCCGAAGGTCACCAGCGGGATCGAGCCCTGATAGGTCTTCTCCTCCTTGGCGATCACCAGGGTGCCCAGGAAGATGAAGCAGGCGATCAGCGCGCCCACGGCGAACAGGATCAGACCCAGATAGAACAGCGGGTCGGCCTGCATCGGCACGTAGGAGGTCATCATCACGCTGGAATTGCCCTCGAGGACCTTCCAGTTGGTGACGGCGGCGCCCAGCACCATCAGGCCGTAGCCGACCCAGCCAAGTTTTGGCGTGGCCAGTCTGCTTCCCAATAGCGTCGAAGAGGCGAAGTACATCAGCGCCACTTCGAAGAAGATGCACCAGACGATCAGGATGTCGATGCCGTGCGCGGTCAGCGCCAGGTAGAACATGTCGGCCGGAAGAAGCTTGACCGCCGGCCAGCGGGTCAGGGCGACGAGCAGGCCGAACAGGCCGCCGACCGCCAGCACCACGATGGCGGTGACGGCGTTGGCCTTGATCAGCGCCTCGGCGCCTCGGTGAAGTTTGAGTCCCGTCAGCGGACAGGTGCGAAATTCAGCAGCAGCAGCCATGGCTTTCACCCCTTCCGTCACTTGCCCACGACTCGGAGCTTGCCGAGCATGGAGTGGTGGCCAATGCCACAGAATTCATTGCAGACGATGCCGAACTCGCCCGTGGTGGTCGGCGTCAGCGTCACCACCATGTCGATGCCGGGATGGACCTGCAGGTTGATGTTGGCGGGCTGCAACGAGAAGCCGTGCTGCCAGTCGAGCGACGAGATGTGGACGCGATAGCTCTTGTCCTTCTCGAGCTCCAGCACCGGGTACCAATCCCACAGCCGCGCCATCAGATAGACGTCGCTGCCCGGCGGCGGATGCACGACCGGCGTGTCGGCCTTGCCGGTGGTGCCCACCTTGTACTTGGACACCATCGCTTCGACTTTTTCTTGGAAGGCTTCGGGAGAAATCCGGTACGCCTCGTTCGACATGTTCTGCGAACCCTTGAGATGCCAAAGCGGCATCATGGCGAACATGATCAGGCACCACACCAGGGCCAAGGCGACCCAGACGATCTCGGCCTTCTCGATGGGCTCCCGCCACCAGATCTTTTGGCTCGGAGGAGAAATGGACATCGTGGTCCCCCTTTACTTGGCGATGGGAAGCTGGGCGACCTCCATGATCCCCCAGAGCGTGTAGGAGACGGTGGGAACCACGACCCCTATGAAAAGAAGCAGAAACGGGTTGTCCAGCACTTGCTGCATGACGGGTATCCGTTCATCGGCCTCCCGCCCTTCGACGGGCACGCCCGCCTCCATTTTCGTCATCGTAAACTCCCCTCCTGGCGTTGCCACCACGGGCTGGCCACTCCAGCCCCCGCGATTACACAACATCGCGAAATCCGTTTCCGTGACTTTGGTGAAATTTGACGTTCACCGTCGAGCCGTGCAGAACCCACAGCGCGGCCGTCAAAAGCACCAGCGCGACCACCTGATGAAGCGAGGCGAGCGCCACCGGAACCACCAGGACCAGCGTCGCCACGCCCAACCCGACCTGCGCCGCGACGGCGGCCAGCAGGAGGTCGGCGCGGGCGCCCAGTTGGTCCCGGCCCTTCAGCCACAAGGCGACCACCGCCACCGTCGTCGACAGGGCGAGCACGCGATGCGTGAATTGCACGGTCTTGATGTCGTCGAGCATCCCGAACAGCGTTAACCCGTCGGGGATCAGATGGCCTTCCATCAGCGGGAAGGTGTTGTAGATCAGCCCGGCGTCCAGCCCGGCGACCAGCCCGCCGAACAGCGCGGTCACCGAGACCAGCCCCACCACCAGCACGCCCAGGCGGCCCACGGCGGGCGTCACCGCGAGGCGCCGCGTCCCCAGGATGTCAAGCGCCAGCCAGAACATCAGGCCGTGCAGCAGGAAGGCGAGGCCCAGATGGGCGGTCAGCCGGTAATGGCTGACGTCGGGATGGTCGATCAGCCCGCTGGCCACCATCCACCAGCCCATTCCGCCTTGGGCCGCGCCCAGCAGGAACACCAGGCCGAGTTGCGGCACGCGGCGCCGTTCGATGCGTCCGGTGAAGGAGAGCCACAGCAGCGGCAGCAGGAACACCAAGCCCAGGGCGCGGCCCCACAGGCGGTGAATGAACTCCAGCCAGAAGATCCCCTTGAAGCCCTCGAGCGTCATGTCCGAGTTGATCTTCAGGAATTCCGGCGTCAGGCGGTACTTGTCGTACCAGTCCCGCCATTCGGCTTCCGACATGGGCGGCAGGACGTGCAACGGCCGCCACTCGGCCATCGACAGCCCGGAATGGGTCAGCCGGGTCAGGCCGCCCAGCGCCACCATCACCGCCACCATGAAGCAGCAGCCGAGCAGCCACCAAGCCGCCGCCGCCGATTCCCGGCGGGCGATCATCGCGCCGCCCCCAGCAAGGCGGTGACGCGCGCTTCCAGATCGGCGGCCGACCAGTCGGCCTCGCCCTCGATCCGCGCCACTTCGAAGCCCTTGGCGTCGACCAGGATGGTGGTCGGCAGGCCGACCACGCCCAGCGCCTTGGCCGTCGCCTTGCCGCCATCGGCGGTGGTGAGCAGGCGGTCGAGGCCCTTGTCGTCGAGCACGGCGCGCATCGCCTGGTCGCCCTCGCCGTCCTCGGACATCAGCAGAACGCCCACCCCCTGCCCGGCCAGCCGCTCGGCCAGTCCGTTCAGCGAGGTGGCGTCGCGCAGGCAGGGCGCGCAGCCGGTCAGCCAAAAATTGATGAGTGTCGGGCGCCCGGCCACCGGCAACACGCCGGCCGGCAACGGCTTGGCCGGTTCGGCCACCCGCAGCCGGTCCACCCCGGATGGCTGTCTGGGTGGCGCGCCGAGCTGACGGACGGTCACCGTCATCAGCACCACGAACACCATCGCCACCGAGGCGATCGAGATTTTTTCGAGCATCCGGCCTATCCCCCACCTGTCGATTTGCCGATCATCACACTCGGGGATCAGGCCCATCCTTGACTTTGGTTACGCGTTGCGAGGTACTGGGCGGACCACTTCCCAAATCGCGAGGCGCCGGGCATGACGCGCAGAGTCTTGATCGCCGGTCTGATGCTCGCCGCCGCTTGCGGGCCGGCGGCGGCCGAGGGACGGCTTCGGATTCTGAACTGGGCCGACTACACGGCCCCCCAGGTGATCGAGTCGTTCCAGCGCGAGACCGGCACCGAGGTCGAGGTCACCACCTTCGCCACCAACGAAGAGGCGTTCAAGCGCCTGCGGGACGAGCCCGGCCGATACGATCTGGTGGTTCCCGACGACTTCATGATCAAGCGGATGGCCGAGGCCGGCATGCTTGAGGCGATCGACGCCGCCGCCATTCCGGGCTTCGCCAATCTCTCGTCGATCTGGCTGCAGGCCCCGCACGACCCGTCGAACGCCTTTTCGCTGCCCTATCTGTGGGGCACCACCTCGTTCGCCGTCGACATCGAGGCGTTGCCCGGCGCCGACCAGTCCTTGGCCACCCTGTTCGACCCGCCGCCCGCCGCGCGCGGCAAGCTGGGCATGATGGCGGAAAGCGCCGAGGCCTTCCGCCTGGCCGGGCTGTATCTGGGCCTGCCGCGCTGCAGCGATCAGCCCGACCATCTGCGCCGCATCGGCGCGGCGCTGGATCGCATGCGCAAGGCGGCCACCGGCGCCTATTCCGACGACTTGGTCGACAGCATCGCGTCGCCGCGCCATGTGGTGCATATGGCCTGGAACGGCGACGCCGCGCGCGCCCGGCTGAAGCGTCCCGGCCTGCGCTACGCCTATCCCAAGGAGGGCGTGCTGGCTTGGCTGTCGGGCGTCGCGGTGCCCAAGGGCGCCCCCAACGCCAAGGCGGCGCTCGCCTTCATGGGATTCCTGATGCGCCCCGAGATCGCCGCCGCGCAGACCAACCACACCGGCTATGGCAACGCCATTCTGGGCTCGGAGGAATTCATCGACGCCGCCTTGCGCAATGCGCCCGAATTCAAGATCCCGTCCAGCGCCCGCCTGGATTTCGCGGGCGACTGCCCGCCCGGCGTGGCGGCCCGCCAGCGGGCGGTGATCGACAAGGCGTTCCCCGCGAAATGACCGAGCGGCGGCCCACGGTGCTGGTGGTCGAGGACGAGCCGGTCAATCTGGCGGTGCTCAGCAACGCGCTGTCGCGCGAATACCGGGTCGTGCAGGCCGGCAACGGCACCGATGGGCTCGAGGCGGCCCTGCGCGAGAGGCCCGACGTGGCGATTCTCGACATCCAGCTTCCCGGCATCGACGGGTTGGAGCTGTGCCGCCGGATGCGCCAGGACGAACGCACCCGCGACGTTCCGGTCATCTTCGTGACCGGCATGAATCGCCTGGACGACGAGGCCAACGCGCTGGCGATCGGCGGCAACGATTTCCTGTCCAAGCCGATCAGCCCGGCCCGCCTGCGCGCCCGCGTGCGCACCCACATGGAGTTGAAGCGCAACCGCGACCGCCTGCTCGCCGTCGAAAGCTCCAGCCGCCGGCTGGCCGAGGACGAGGTCCGCAAGCTGAGCCAAGCGATCGAGCAAAGCCCCAACATGGTGTTCATCACCGACCGCGACGGCACCATCGAATACGTCAACCCGCGCTTCACCGAAATCACCGGCTACGCCGCCGACGAGGCGATCGGCCAGAATCCGCGCATGCTGAAATCCCACTCGACGCCGCGCCAGACCCACGAGGCGCTGTGGGCGGCGGTGCGGGCCGGCGGCCCGTGGCGCGGCGAGATCGAGGATCTGCGCAAGGACGGAACGCCGTTCTGGGCGGCCACCACCATCTCGCCGATTCGCGCCCCCGACGGCGCCATCACCCATTTCGTCGCGGTCCAGGAAGACATCACCGAGCGCCACGAGGCCGAACGCCGCGCCACCCAGGCCCACCTCCAGGCCGAACTGGCGGCCCGCGCCAAGACCGAGTTGATGGCCGGCATCAGCCACGAACTCCGCACCCCGCTCAACCACATCATCGGCTTCGCCACCCTGATCGAGGCCGAGACCTTCGGCCCGCTGGGCAGCCCGCGCTACGGCGAGTATCTGGGCGACATGCGCCGCTCGGCCGAGGGGCTGATGGCGCTGATCAACGACATCCTGGACGTCGCCGCGCTGGATTCCGGCGCGATGAGCCTTGACGAAAGCGTCCTGTCGGCGCCCGAGATGGTCGAGCGGGCGGTGCGTCTGGTGGCGCCGCGCGCCGAGCAGGCCGGCATCGCCCTGACCATCGGCGCGCTGCCCACGGCGCGCCTTGCCGCCGACGAGCAGCGGGTCATCCAGGTTCTGGTCAACATCCTGGCCAACGCCATCAAGTTCACGCCCCAGGGCGGCAGCGTCGCGGTGGCGGGCGCCGTCAACGAGGACGGCGGCTTGGCGCTGACCGTCACCGACACCGGCATCGGCATGGACGAGCAGGGCATCGAGCGCGCCCTGACCCGCTTCCGCCAAGTCGACGGCCGCCTCGCCCGCCGCTACGAAGGCGCCGGGCTGGGCCTGCCGCTGGCGCTGGACCTGATGCGCCTGCACGGCGGCGGCCTACAGGTGACCAGCCGCCCCGGCGAAGGCACGGTGGTCTCGATCCGCTTCCCGGCCGAACGGGTGGGTTGAGCCTTCGCTGTACGGGTAATCCGCCGCCCATCCTCTCCACTCGTCATGGCCGGACTTGATCCGGCCATCCGCGCGGGATGCCCGTGTCAAGCACGGGCATGACGGCGAAGGGTACGGGCGGCATCCTTTCCACTCGTCATGGCCGGACTTGATCTGTCAAGCACGGGCATGACGGCGAAGGGGGCGGCATCCTCTCCACTCGTCATGGCCGGACTTGATCCGGCCATCCACGCGGGATGCCCGTGTCAAGCACGGGCATGACGGCGAAGGGTCGGCATCCTCTCCACTCGTCATGGCCGGACTTGATCCGGCCATCCACGCGGGATG
>JADFZP010000043.1 GCA_015232485.1 Alphaproteobacteria bacterium | reverse complement strand
GATCGCCCGGCTGTGCGGCGACGCGGCGCTGCGCCGGGCGCTGGGGGACGCCGCTTCCCGCTGCATTGAAAGCCGGGGCTACACCTGGGACGACAATGCGCGCCGGGTCCTGGCCCGGATGCTTTGACGGCGGCGGCGCAGGCCGGCCGCGGTGTCGGGATTCTTTACGAACCAGCCACAGAAGAGAACACAAAAACTTTATAAATCAATATGATAACCAGTTGGCATCACGCTTGCATATTCTGGAATATCGGGAAGACGGGCCAGGTGGCCTAACGCCCTTGGAAATCCGGGAGTATCGAGCAATGTCCGCCTTGTTCAACAAGAAATTCTCCACCGCCCTCGCCGCCGGCATGTTCGCCGCCGCGCTGGCCGCCAAGGACGGGGGACGGCTCGACACGCTGTTGCTCTCGCCCGATCCACGCCAAGCCGACGCGCCCCGTCGCGCCGTCGAGGCCGTGATGGCGGCGCACGGCCTCTGCGGCGACATCCATCGCTTGGCGCCCGAGGACATCGGCCGCCTGCGCCATCTGGCCGAATCGGCGCCCGGCTGCCTGCTGGTCACCGGCTCCGACGCCATCCGCGGCGAACTCGATCTGCTGCGCTGCTCGGTGGTGGTGGTTCGGTAGGGATTTTTTGTCCCCCGATCGCCGACGTCCCGGCAAGTCTTGCCGCCGCTCGGCGGGCGACCTGGCCCAACCCCTTGGCGAAGCTCGCTTTTCCACACTGGCACGGTCCTTGAAACAAGGAAAGGGCCGATATGCCATGGGAGGCCCGGATGCCCTTCGCCGAATTCGCCGATCTGAAGTCCCTCGACGCCGCCCGCGCCGCCCGCGCCGCCCGCAAATCCGTTGAGCCGAGCTTGGGCGCGCCGGCCCAGTCGCGGCGCGCCATGACCAGCGCGATGTTCCTGCGCCACATGGAGGAGGTCGAACGCGAGACCTCGCGCGATCGCATCGGCACCGTCGTGTCGACCGTCTATCCGAAAGAGGTCGAAGGCGTGATCCGCCGCGCCTCGGACACGCGGGCGCGTTATCTCGCCGCGCTGCTCGACATCGACAAGCGCAAGGGGCCGCTGACCACCGAGGACGTCGACTCGCTGCGCAATCTGCGCGGCGAATGGGAAGAGATGGACCATGGCGTCCAGTACCTGAAGGACGCCATCGCCAAGGGTCTGGTCACCATCGACGGTCTGGCGCCCGAACGCTACTGATCGCCCACTGCCCAAGCTTTGAGCGCCGCGCCCGTCCGCTGGGCAGGCGCCCCCACCCCTTCACCGCGCCGAGCGAGGGTTCGCGGGGCTTGCGCTTATGGCGTGCGGCTTGCATCATTCGAGCAGGTCGTCCCCCTGCGGCATTGGCGTGGTCATGCGGAAACCCCCCTTCGACGAGATGCACGGGCAGCGCGGCGAGATCCGCGCCGCCTATCGCGAATTCGGCAACTGGTTGCACTCGACCTCGGTCGAGCGGCTGAGCGAGCGGCATCGTCAGGCCGATCTGCTGTTCCGCCGGCTGGGCATCACCTTCACGGTCTACGGCGACACCGACGGCACCGAGCGGCTGATTCCGTTCGACATCATCCCGCGCATCCTGGACGCCTTGGAATGGCGCAAGGTGGGCGGCGGGGTGACCCAGCGGGTGCGCGCCTTGAACGCCTTCCTGCACGACGTCTATCACGACCAGGAGATCCTGAAGGCCGGCGTGGTGCCCGCCGATCTGGTGCTGAACAACGCCGCCTACCGCCCCGAGATGAAGGGCCTGGACCTGCCGCGCCGCATCTACACCCATGTCGCGGGGATCGACGTGGTGCGGGTCGACGCCGAGGATTTCTTCGTCCTCGAGGACAACACGCGCACGCCCTCGGGCGTCTCGTACATGCTTGAGAACCGGCAGACCATGATGCGCCTGTTCCCCGAGCTGTTCGCCCGCAACCGGGTGGCGCCGGTCGATCACTATCCCGATCTGCTGTTGCGCACCCTGCGCAGCATGGCGCCGGCCGGCATCGACGATCCCACCGTGGTGCTGCTGACCCCCGGCCATTTCAACAGCGCCTATTTCGAGCACTGCTTCCTGGCCCAGGAGATGGGCATCGAATTGGCCGAGGGCCAGGATCTGTTCGTCGACGACGGCACCGTGTTCATGCGCACCACCGAGGGGCCGAAGCGGGTCGACGTGATCTATCGCCGCATCGACGACGATTTCCTCGATCCCAAGACCTTCCGGCCCGATTCGATGCTGGGCGTGCCGGGGCTGATGTCGGTCTACCGCGCCGGCCGCGTGGCGCTGGCCAACGCGGTGGGCGCCGGGGTGGCCGACGACAAGGCGGTCTATCCTTACGTCCCCGACATGATCCGCTTCTATCTGTCCGAGGAGCCGATCCTCAAGAACGTGCCGACCTGGGTGCTGCGCAAGCCCGACGACCTGTCCTATGTGCTGGACCACCTGCCCGAGCTGGTGGTCAAGGAGGTGCATGGCTCGGGCGGCTACGGCATGCTGATCGGCCCGACCAGCACGGGCGCCGAGTTGGACGCCTATCGCGCCCGCATCCTGGCGTGCCCCGAGAATTTCATCGCCCAGCCGACCCTGGCCCTGTCGACCTGCCCGGCCTTCGTCGACGCCGGGGTGGTGCCGCGCCACGTCGATCTTAGGCCCTATGTCCTGTCGGGCGAGGAGACGGTGGTGGTGCCGGGCGCGCTGACGCGGGTGGCGCTGCGCGAGGGCTCGCTGGTGGTGAACTCGTCGCAGGGCGGCGGCACCAAGGACACCTGGGTGCTGGAGGAGTAGCCGCCATGCTGGGACGGATGGCCGACAACCTGTATTGGATGGCCCGCTATGTCGACCGGGCCGAGACCTTGGCGCGGCTTTTGGAAAGCACGCACACCGTCTCGCTGATGCCGACGGCGGGGGCCGAGCAGGCCGAGTGGCGGGCGCTGCTCGACGTGTCCGACCGCGACTCCTTCGCCGAGCGTTACGACCGGCCGACCCAGAACGCGGTGATCTCGCATCTGGTGCTCAACCCGGCCAATCCGTCGAGCATCCTGTCGTGCTTCGGCGGCTGCCGCGAGAACGCCCGCGCCACCCGCCACATGCTGACCACCGAGCTGTGGGAGGCCATCAACCAGACCTGGCTCGAGGTCAAGGATTTGACCTATGCCCGCCTGCTCGACATCGGCCAAGCCGAGTTCTTCGAGTGGGTGCGCAACCGCGCCGAACAGATCCAGGGCGTGGCGGCCGGCACCATGCGGCGCGACGACGGCACCTTCTTCCTGCGCCTGGGCAGCATGATCGAGCGCGCCGACGGCACCGCCCGCACCCTGCGCCTGCGCCGCCTAGCCCCCCAGGCCGAGGTGGTCGATTACTACCGCTGGGGCGCCATGCTGCGCTCGTTCAGCGCCTTCAAGGCCTATCGCGAAATCCACCGCGGCGGCATCGAGCCGCGCAAGGTGGCCGATCTGCTGATCTTCCGCCACGACGTGCCGCGCAGCCTGCATTTCTGCATGGACGGCGTCACGCGGGTGCTCGACCGGCTGCGCCCCGCCGCCGCCTGCGCGCGTCTCGCCGGCCGGCTGCACGCCGATTTGCATTACGGCAGCCTGGACGAGTTGGACGACGCGGCGCTCGACGCCCTGCTGGACGACGTGATCCTGCGCAACAACGCGCTGGGCACCCAAATCCAGAAGGACTTCATGATGATCCGCCAGGGACTCGCCGGATGACCTACTGCCTCGCCATGATGATGGACGCCGGTCTGGTGTTCGCGGCCGACAGCCGCACCAACGCCGGCATGGACAGCGTCTCGACCTTCCGCAAGCTGCATGTGTTCGAGACGCCCGGCGAGCGCCTGCTCGTCGTGCTGTCGGCCGGCAATCTGGCCATCACCCAGGCGGTGATGGCGATGCTAAGCGAGGGCGCCCCCGACGACCGCGACGCCAAGACGCTGCTGACCGTCGAGACGGTCTACGACGCCGCCCGCCTGACCGGCGACGCGCTGCGCCGACTGCACGATCGCGACAGCAAATATTTCAGCGCGCACGACATCGGCTTCAACGCCAGCTTCATCGTCGGCGGCCAGATCAAGGGTGGGCGCATGCGCCTGTTCCAGGTCTACGCGGCCGGCAACTTCATCGAAGCCACCCCCGAGACCGCCTATTTCCAGATCGGCGAGACCAAATACGGCAAGCCGATCATCGAGCGCGTGCTAACCCCCAAGCTCGACCTGCTGAGCGCCGCCAAATGCGCCCTGGTGTCGCTCGATTCGACCATCCGCTCGAACGTCTCGGTGGCGCCGCCGATCGACCTGCTGGTCTACAAGCGCGACTCGCTGGCCGTGTCGACCCGCCAATGGGTCAAGGACGACGACCCCTATTTCAACGCCGTCCGCGGCAAATGGGGCGCCGGCCTGCGCACCCTGTTCGACACCCTGCCCCAACCGCAATGGGCGGTCGAGGTGGAGTGAGGGGGTGCCACCTCGATGGTCGTAGTGGCTTTCCTTGTAAGTCAATCGCAGAGTGGTAATATTTACGGGGTCGCCCGGCCCTCTCATGCCGGGACCTAGCGTCACGGAAAATATGATTATCTATCACAGAACGAGTATATTGACGTCTCAAGCTCAGACGGTTGTTAATACCGTAAACACTGTTGGGGTTATGGGAAAGGGGCTCGCCTCAGAATTCAAAGCGCGTCACCCAAAAATGTTTGAAAAATATAGGGAGTACTGTGCGAGTGGTCTCCTTGAAGTCGGAAAACTCTGGCTTTGGAAAGGTGACGGTCAGTGGGTCCTAAATTTTCCGACCAAGAAACACTGGAGGCACCCATCTAAAATTTCGTACATCGAGCTCGGTCTCCAGAAATTTGTTGGGCAGTATGAGGCGCGGGGTATCACAGAGATAGCATTCCCCCGCCTCGGTTGCGGAAATGGTGGGCTGGAGTGGTCACCTGTAAAGAATCTAATGGAACAATATCTGTCGTGTTTGCCAATCAAGATATACATACACGATTTTGAGAAAAATATCGGCTTGCCGGAGCATAAAGAAGAGCACACAGCCCAACGCCTTCTTTTAGTCGGCGGGCAGCTACCAAATAGATCGTTTGGTGGCTTTGAAAGAAACATTGTCGATCTGATTCAAAGAAACAATGGTGAGTTCAGAACCGTAAAAAGGGGGACGGCATTCTCCGTTTCTCTGGAGGAGGATGGTGGTCTAAAAATAATACATAAGCACAGGACTAGAAATGTTCTCAGAGATGACATGTATACGGTTTGGGATATGCTGCTAAAAGGACCCGTCACTAAGGATCAGGTATCAGGAACGGTGTGGGAATCTGCATATCTCGTGTTTTCAATGTTGTC
Source organism: Alphaproteobacteria bacterium (assembly GCA_015232485.1). Classification (GTDB taxonomy): domain Bacteria; phylum Pseudomonadota; class Alphaproteobacteria; order Rhodospirillales; family Magnetospirillaceae; genus JADFZP01. Next base: position 8,472 of record JADFZP010000043.1, on the reverse strand, counting down.
GCGCCTTCCATTTATTAGGCCGATAGCGGTTGCCTCTAAAGATGGAGATGAGACCCTCGCTATCGAATTGATGCAGGGTGTTGCTCCTGAAGCAGTGCCACAACGAGATTCGAGTGACTGATGTCCATCAGCCAAGCAGCCATTCAAGCTCACGTGAGCCACTGGGAGGGCCAACTCGGGCAGGGGGCTTATCCCTATAGATCGGCTTGGCCAAGCCGCGTTTTTCGGCACGAACCTGTCCAGAACGCAGCCGATATTTTGCGCTCTGGCGTACTTCTCTCCCGAACTGCTGCATCAGAACGGAACGCGATTTCCGATGACATCGCGCCCGAGGAAATTATTTCGGCCACAGGTCGGGCGCACAAGTACGCGAGGCTCTATTTCAGACCAAGAAATCCGACTCAGTACCACATCGAGGGCATCAAGAAGCCAGAAGAAATCTATCTTGGAAAGCACGCTCCCGTACTAGTGATATTTGTTTTTAGATCGAGCTCTGTTTTGTCGAGAAAGGATGTTGAGTTTTCAGATGGAAATATGCAACGGGCTGGAACGAGGTTGTTTTCTGGTGATGATGATTTTGAAAATTTGCCATTTTCCGATATTTACCATGAGGGGCCTTTCCCGGCGGATAGCCGCGATCTTTTTATCTGGAGGAGATGTGCTGAAGTTTTGGTGCCCAACGAGTTACCGCTCGCTGGTAACCTACAATCGGTGCTCTGCCGTTCCTCGGCAGAACGTGCTTTTCTGCTAAGTTTACTCGGCGATGCAGGGGAAATTTGGAAAGCGAGAATTCGCGTATTCTCAAAGCCGGGTATTTTTCAAAGCGAATACGCTTACCTGGAAAGGGTGCAGTGTTCCTCTTCAAAGATTGAGTTTTCTTTCCACCCAAGGAAGGATGGAAAATCTGTGTTAACGGAAATTGACGTTCACAATGAATATGGAACTCTTATATTTAGAAAGGACCCTATTTCCCTTGATACCGCTATCAGATGGTACACGAATCCAGAAATGCCCGATGGGCGATATATCGTCTCAATTAGGTTGGAGGGTTGTATGGCCTATCAAGCGCCATGTGTAATTGATAACATGCCTTTTTAGGCTAGGCCCGAGGTCGGTCATCACGAACATTGGCCATGAACGTTCCTCAGGCTGGTGCTACCACACGATCTTCCCCGGATTCATGATCCCCTTCGGATCAAGCGCCGCCTTGACCGCGCGCATGGCGGCCATCGCGGGGCCGTGTTCGGCGTCGAGGAAGCGCATCTTGCCGTAGCCGACGCCGTGTTCGCCGGTGCAGGTGCCGTCCATCTCGAGGGCGCGGGCGACCAGGCGGTCGTTGGCGGCTTCGACCAGGGCGACCTCGGCGGGGTCGGCGGGGTCGATCATGTAAAGGACGTGGAAATTGCCGTCGCCGACATGGCCGACGATGCCCGAGGGGAAGGGCAGCGCGTCGGCGTCCTTGCGGGTCTGGTCGATGCAGTCGGCCAGCGCCGAGATCGGCACGCAGACGTCGGTGGTCCACGCCTTGGCGCCGGGGCGCAGGGCGAGGCCGGCCCACAACGCCTCGTGGCGGGCCTGCCACAGGCGGGTGCGGTCCTCGGGGCGGGTGGCCCATTGGAAGCCCAGCCCGCCCATCTCGCCGGCCAGCGCCTCGACGGTGGCGGCTTGTTCGGCGACGCCCGACGCGCTGCCGTGGAATTCGAAGAACAGGGTCGGCCGCACGGGATAGTCGAGCTTCGCGTGGGCGTTGACGGCGCCCATCATCACCGAATCCAGAAGCTCGATGCGGGCCACCGGCACGCCGGCCTGGATGGTGGCGATCACCGTGTCGACGGCGGCGACCAGATCGGGGAAGGCGCAGACGGCGGCCGACACCGCCTCGGGGATGCCGTGCAGGCGCAGCGTCACTTCGGTGATGACGCCCAGCGTGCCCTCCGAGCCGACCATCAGCCGGGTCAGATCGTAGCCGGCGGCCGATTTGCGCGCGCGGCGCGCGGTGCGGATGATCTGGCCGTCGGCCAGCACCACCGTCATGTTCAGCACGTTCTCGCGCATGGTGCCATAGCGCACCGCCGAGGTGCCCGAGGCCCGCGTCGCCGCCATGCCGCCCAGCGAGGCGTCGGCGCCGGGATCGACCGGGAAGAACAGCCCCGTGTCGCGCACCCATTCGTTCAACTGTTTGCGCGTCACGCCGGCCTGGACGGTGACGTCCATGTCCTGGGGCCGCACCTCGAGCACGCGGTTCATGCGCATCAGGTCGATGGTGACGCCGCCCTTGCGGGCCATCACATGGCCCTCGAGCGAGGTGCCGGTGCCGAAGGGGATCACCGGAACGCCCGAAGCGGCGCACAGGCGCACGATGGCCGCGACCTCTTCGGTGCTCTCGGCGAAGGCGACCGCGTCGGGCGGTTCGGGGGTATGCCAGGACTCGTCGCGGCCATGCTGGTCGCGCACGGCGGTCGCGGTGCTGAAGCGCTCGCCGAGCAGGGCGCGCAACGCTTCGATCAGGCTTTGGTCCAGCGCCATCCAGGCCTCCTATCCGTCCTCTCCGGAAGGTAAGCCTTCTGCCCCGCCCCCGCCAGCTTCCGCTCGGCCGAACGACGCCCGACATCGGATGGGTGTTGGATGGAACGGGAGTTCGCCATGCTCTATTGGGCCGCCGTCTTTCTGGTCATAGCCCTGGTCGCCGCGCTGTTCGGTTTCGGCGCCATCGCCTCGGCCGCCGCCGACATCGCGCAGATCCTGTTCTTCGTGTTCCTGGTGCTGTTCGTGGTCGCGCTGCTGGTCGGCCTGTTCCGCGGTCGCCGGCCGAGGGTTTGATCAGGCGACGGGAGCCCGCTCCATCACGGCGGCGAAGAAGCCGTCGGTGTGGTGGCGCGCCGGAGTCAGGCGCAGCATCGGGCCTTCGACCGGACAGGGGGTGCCGACCGTCTCGGCCCACAAATCGGCGACCGACAGCAGGCGGAAGTCGGGATGATTGGTCAGGAAGCGCTCGACCTGATCCTCGTCCTCGCGGCGGAACACCGAGCAGGTGGCGTAGATCAGCCGTCCGCCCGGCTTCACCAGCCGCGCCGAGCGGTCCAGGATGTCGGCCTGAAGCGCGTTCAACTCGTCGAGGTCTTGGGGCGTGAGGTGCCAGCGGGCGTCGGGATTGCGCCGCCAGGTGCCCGAGCCCGAGCAAGGCGCGTCGGCCAGCACGCGGTCGAAGCTGGCGGCGTGGCGCTTGGGCCATTTGTCGCCCGGCTCGCCCAGGATGTGGTGGATGACGTTGTGGACGCCGGCCCGGCGCAGGCGGTCACGGGCGCGCTCGGCGCGGCGGGTGTGGATGTCGAGCGCCACCAGCCGGCCCTTGTTCTCCATCGCGGCGGCGATCGCCAGGGTCTTGCCGCCGGCTCCGGCGCAGTAATCGGCGACCGCGTGGCCGGGGCGCGCGCCAACCAGCATTGCGACGATCTGGCTGCCCTCGTCCTGCACCTCGACCAGCCCGTCGCGGAACGGCGGCTGGATGCCCAGCGCCACCCGCCCGGACAGGCGCATCCCCAGCGGCGACAAGGCGGTCGGCTGGGCGGTGATGCCCTCGGCGGCCAGCGCGGCGATGGCTTGCTCGCGGTCGCATTTCAGCGAGTTGGCGCGCAGATCGACGGCGGCCTCGTCGCGCAGGGCGGCGACCTCGGCCGGCATGGTGTCGCCGAACGCCTCGCGCAGCAGGGGTTCCAGCCAATCCGGGTATTCGCCGCGCACCGACTCGGGCATGTCATGATGGAACAGCGAGCGGCCCGACAGCGCGCCGATCAGGCCCCGCTCGTCCGGGCTGAGCGGATAGGGATGGTGCGGGCGGCCGTCGAGCAGGCGATTGGCCTGTTCGGGCGTGGCGCCGTCGGTCAACGCCAAATCGGCCAGCACGCGGGCCCGCGCGGTGGGCTCGGCGCCTTGGCGGGCCAGCCACCAATCCAGCCGGGCGCGGCGGCGCAGGATGCCCCACACCCGCTCGGACAAGGCGCGGCGATCGGCCGAGCCGATGTAGCGGCGCGTCTTCAAATATTCGCGCGCGACGGTGTCGGCCGGGCGGGCCGCGTTGTTCGAGACGGCGTCAAGCATCTCGATGGCGGCCTGAAGGCGGGCTGCGGGGGTCAGGTGGCTACTCGCTCTTGTAATTCGGCGCTTCCTTGGTGATCGACACGTCGTGGACGTGGCTCTCGCGCAGGCCGGCCGAGGTGATGCGGCGGAATTGGCAGCGGGTCTGCATCTCGGGAATCGTGCGGTTGCCGGTGTAGCCCATGCCGGCCCGCAGGCCGCCGACCAGTTGATGGACCACGTTGGCCACCGGCCCCTTGTAGGGGACGCGGCCCTCGATTCCTTCGGGGACCAGTTTCAGGTTGTCGCCGACATCGGCCTGGAAGTAGCGGTCGGCCGAGCCGCGCGCCATGGCGCCCAGCGAGCCCATGCCGCGATAGGATTTGTAGCTGCGGCCCTGATACAGGAACACCTCGCCGGGGCTTTCCTCGGTGCCGGCCAGCAGCGAGCCGATCATCACCACGCTGGCCCCGGCGGCGATCGCCTTGGCCACGTCGCCCGAGAACTTGATGCCGCCATCGGCGATCACCGGCGTGTCGGTCCGGCGGGCGATCTCGGCCACCTCCATCACGGCGGAAAGCTGGGGCACGCCGACGCCGGCCACCATGCGGGTGGTGCAGATGGTGCCGGGGCCGATGCCCACCTTGACGCAGTCGGCGCCGGCCGCGATCAGCGCGGCGGCGGCCTCGGGCGTGGCGATGTTGCCGGCGATCACCTGGGCGAGGTTGGACAGGCGCTTGATGTCGCGCACCGCCTGGATGACGCCCTGCGAATGGCCGTGCGCGGTGTCGACCACGATCACGTCGCAGCCGGCGTCCAGCAGCGCCTCGGCGCGCTCGATGCCCGCCTGGCCCACGCCGGTGGCTGCGCCCACCCGCAGGCGACCCTTGTCGTCCTTGCAGGCGTTGGGGTGGCTTTGCGCCTTCTCGATGTCCTTGACGGTGATCAGCCCGATGCAGCGATAGGCGTCGTCGACCACCAGCAGCTTTTCGATGCGGTGTTGGTGCAGCAGGCGGCGCGCCTCGTCCTGGCTGACGCCTTCGCGCACGGTGACCAGATCGGCCTTGGTCATCAACTCGGCGACGCGCTGGCTGCCGTCATTGGCGAAGCGGACGTCGCGGTTGGTGATGATGCCGACCAGCTTCTTCGAGTCGCGCTCGACCACCGGGATGCCCGAGATGCGCTGCTCGGACATCAGGCGCAGCACGTCGGCCAAGGTTTCGTCGGGATGGATGGTGACCGGATTGACCACCATGCCCGACTCGAACTTCTTGACCTTGCGGACCTCGTCGGCCTGTTCGCCGGGCTCGAGGTTCTTATGGATGATGCCCATGCCGCCGGCCTGGGCCAAGGCGATCGCCAAACGGCTTTCGGTGACCGTGTCCATCGCCGCCGAGACCAGCGGGATGCCCAGTTCGATCGAGCGGGTGAGTCGCGTCCGGGTGTCGGCCTGGCCGGGCAGAACGTTGGATTCCGCAGGCACCAGAAGCACGTCGTCGAACGTCAGGGCTTCTTTGATTTGCATGCCGCCTCCCAGGTCCAGAGCAGGCGCGACATCATACACATTCGGCCGGGGATGCCAAGGGCGCCCGAGGGGGTGGACCATCGACCGCCCAGGCCCCATCTCGAAAGCTCATCCCGAAACGAGGTGACGATGCCCACCACCTGGATCCTGGTCGCCGACGGCGCCCGCGCCCGCATCTGGACGTCCGAGCGGCCGCGCCATTTGGAAACGACCTTCTCGCACGATTTCGCGTCGCCGGTTCGCAACCATGCCAGGGACGCCGACAGCGACCGCCCCGGCCGCACCTTCGACAGCGCCGGCCAGGGCCGCCACGCCATGGAGCCTCCCACCGACTGGAAGGATCACGAGAAACGGGAATTCGCCCGCGCCTTGGCCGAAAGGTTGCGAGAGGGCGTGCTGTCCGGCGCCTGCGACCGCCTGGTGATCGTCGCGCCGCCACAGTTCCTGGGCCTGTTGCGCGCCCAGATCGACAAGGAGACGGCGCGCCGCGTCGAGGTCGAGATCGGCAAGGACCTCACCCATCTGAGCGAGGACCACGAATTGCTTCCGTATCTGGACGACGCGTTGCGGCCCGGCCTGCGACCCTGATCGCGATCCTGTCGGATCACGCGCAGGGCTCTTGTCCGCCCCTCGCCGGGCGCGGGCGTTCCGCCCGCTTGGCCCCCGCCGCAATGGCGGGTTTGCGATCCTGTCGGATCACGCGCAGGGCTCTTGTCCGCCCCTCGCCGGGCGCGGGCGTTCCGCCCGCTTGGCCCCCGCCGCAATGGCGGGTGGGGAACGCGACGCCTATTCCTCCAACTTCCGAAAGCCCATGGCGACCACGTAGGTCTCGGAGGATTCGGCGCGGCTGGCGGCCGGCTTGGCGTGGCGCACCGACGAGAACGACTTTTTCAACTGGTCGAGCAGGCCCTTCTCGGCGCCGCCTTGGAACAGTTTGCAGATGAAGGCGCCGTCCTCGGCCAGCACTTCGGTGGCGAATTGCAGCGCCGCCTCGGCGAGGCCCATGATGCGCAGATGGTCGGTCTTGGGATGGCCGGTGGCGGGGGCGGCCATGTCGCTCAGCACCACGTCGGCTTGGCCGTTCAGCGCCTCCTTCAGCAGAGCGGGGGCGTCGTCGGCCAGGAAATCGTGTTCCAGATGGATCGAGCCGGCCACCGGCGACCACGGGCTGATGTCGATGCCGACCACCTTTCCACCCTTGACCCGCTCGACGGCGACCTGGGTCCAGCCGCCCGGCGCGGCGCCCAGATCGACGATGCGGCCACCCGGCTTCAGGAAATGGAAGCGGTCGTCGAGCTGCATCAGCTTGAAGGCGGCGCGCGAGCGCAGGCCCAGCCGCTTGGCCTCGATCACGAAGGGGTCGTTGAGTTGGCGGCTGAGCCAGCGCGCCGACGAGGTGGTTCTGCCGCGCGCCGTGCGCACCCGCTCGAACAGCATCCGCCCGCCGCTGCGCCGACCGCTCGTCCCACCATCACCGCTTCGCGCCGTCATGCCCGCACCGTCTCGTCGTCTTCCATCAGGCCGAACAGGATGCCCTCGCGCACGCCGCGATCGGCGACCCGCAGGCGGCCCACCGGCCAGGTGCGGCAGATCGCCTCGAGAATGGCGCAGCCCGCCAACACCAACTCGACCCGGTCGTCGCCGATGCAGGGATGCAGGGCGCGGTCGCCGTAATCGAGCCCGACCAGCGTGCGGGTGACCCGGCGCAGCGACGAAAAGCCCACCGTCAGCCCGTCGACGGCGGCGCGGTCATAGCGCGGCAGGCCCAGATGCACGGCGGCCAGCGTGGTCACCGTGCCCGAGGTGCCCAGCATCTGCGCCGAACCGGCGGCCACCGCGAGCGAGGCGCCGCAGGCCCGGTCGAAGGCCGCGAACGAGGCGGCCACCCGGGCCACCACCGCCTCGAAGCCATCGACGCTTTCCAACCGCTCGCCCTGTTGTTCGGCCAGCGAAACCACGCCGACCGGGACCGAGGCCATCGCCTCGATGACCGCGTCGCCGGCCGCGCCGCCGCCCACCCGCACCCACATCAGTTCGGTGCTGCCGCCGCCGATGTCGAACACCACGGCATGATCGACCCGGCGGTCGAGCAGCGGCGCGCAGCCGGCCAGGGCCAGGCGCGCCTCCTCCTCGGGCGTGATGATCTCCAGCGCGATGCCGGTCTCCTCGGTCACCCGGGCGACGAACTCGCGGCAATTGACGGCGCGGCGGCAAGCCTCGGTGGCGACGTGGCGGGCCAGCAGCACGCCCCGGCGTTCAAGCTTGGCCGCGCACTGCTTCAGCGCCTCGACCGTGCGGTCCATGGCGTCTTCGGTCAGCCGGCCCGATTCGGCCACCCCCTCGCCCAGCCGCGTGGCCCGCGAGAACGCGTCGATCACCCGGAAGCCGCGCCCGGCGCGGCGCGCCACCAGCATGCGGCAGTTGTTGGTGCCCAGATCCAGCGCGGCGAAAAGCTGCCGCCGCGCGCCCGTACCCGAGCCCACCGGCCGTCCCGTCTGGCGCCGTTCCCTCGGATACTGGAAATTCACCGCCCACCCGTCATGCCCAAAGGCCGCCCATCCGACCTCACGAAACGGATATGTTACGGGACAAGGCACCTGGAACAAAAGCGGGAAATGGCGAAAGCTCCAATCCGCCCCATTCGAGCCCGCCGATCGCGCGATTGTCCCCTTGCCGCCCCCGCGCGCTTCATGCTAGAAGTCCCGCCTTCGCGAAACCCGCGCCCTGCTGGGGGATAGTTTAGCGGTAGAACTACCGGCTCTGACCCGGTCAGCCCTGGTTCGAATCCAGGTCCCCCAGCCATTCCGACATCACTTTCCCGCACTCCCGAACACGATCGTTCGGAACAGCGCCTCGGCATCCGCCAGGAATTC
>JADFZP010000042.1 GCA_015232485.1 Alphaproteobacteria bacterium | reverse complement strand
GTCCTGCGGAGCATGTCCCGGACCGAACCCGGCCGGCCGCACATCCACCGTCGGCTGGGCGACGAACTGGGCGAACTGGGCGACGCCACGGGCGCCCGCGACGCCTACCACGCCGCCCTGCTCGCCGACCCCACCGACATGGCGGCGCGCTGGCTGAGCGGCCGGGTCCTGCCGCGGGTCTATCACGGGCCCGACGACATCGAGTTGTGGCGCGGCCGCTTCGTCGACGCGATCGGGGCGCTCGCCGCGACCACGCCCTTGGGCACGCCCGAGGCGGCGGTGCGGGCCGCCAACGCCCTGTTGCTCAGAACCAATTTCGAACTGGCCTATCAGGCGCGCGACGACCGCCCCGTGCAGGAGGCCTGGGGCCGCCTGGCGGCGCGGGCGATGGCCGGGGTGTTTCCCAATCTGGCGACCACGCCGGCGCGCCCCGAGCGGCCCGACGGGCGCATCCGCGTCGGCTACGCCTCGTCGTTCTTCTGGAGCCACACCATCTCCCTGTTGTTCGCCGGCTGGATCATCGAGGCGAACCGCGACCAGTTCGCCGTTCACGTCTATCTGACCGGCGGCCGGCGCGACGCGACCACCGAGACCCTGGCCCGCCACGCCGACCAGTTCCGCGATCTGCGCGGCGACGTGGCGGCGGCGGCCCGCGCCATCCGCGACGACCACCTGGACGTGCTGGTCTTTCCCGACCTGGGGATGGAGCCGCGCTCGTTCTCCCTGGCGGCGCTCAAGCTGGCCCCGGTGGTGTGCGTCGGCATGGGCCATCCGGTGACCAGCGGCCTGCCCACCGTCGACTGGTTCCTGTCCAGCGACCTGATGGAGCCCGCCGATGGCGAGGCGCATTACGGCGAGAAGCTGCTCAGGCTGCCCGGCACCTCGTTCCACTACACGCCCAACGCCGCGCCGCCGTCCAAGGGCCGCGCGGCGCTCGGCCTGCCCGAGGACGCGGTGCTCTATCTGTGCTGCCAGGCGCAGCAGAAATACCTGCCCCAGCACGACGCCCTGTTCCCGGCGATCGCCGCCCGTCTGCCGTCGGCGCGCTTCGTGTTCATCGAGCATCGCAGCATGGCGCAGGTCAACCGCCTGTTCCGCGCCCGGCTGGAACGCGCCTTCGCCGCCAGGGGGCTCGACCCGGCGCGGCATCTGGTGTTCCTGCCGTGGCTGGCCTGGACCGACTTCCTGGACCTCAACGCCGCCTGCGACGTGTTCCTCGACAGCGTCGGCTGGTCGGGCGGCAACACCACCTTCGAGGCGCTGTCGCGCGGCGTGCCGGTGGTGACGCTGCCCGACCGCTTCATGCGCGGCCGCCACGCCCTGGCCATGCTGCGCATCCTGGGCGCCGAGGACTGCGTCGCCCGCGACGCCACACACTATGTCGAGATCGCCGTCCGGCTGGGCGCCGACCAAGCCTTCCGCGACCGCCAGCGCGCCGTGATCGCCGCCGGCCGGAACAAGCTGTTCCGCGACCGCGCGCCCGTCGAGGCGCTGGAGGACTTCTACCGCCGGGTGGCGGGTTGACGAGTTCTCTTCCCGGCGCGCGGCTATTTGCTACAGTGCGGCGATGGAGAAGGCCATGCCCAACCGCTTGATGACCGTCGCCCTGCCGTCCATGGCCGAGCGGGCCGGGTCGTCGCATTCGCTGCCCAAGGTCGCCGAGGCGGCCAGCCGGCTGCTCGGGGCGAGCGGCGGCACGCTGGACGCCGACGCGGTCGCCGAGACCATCGCCCAGGCCCTGCGCGAGGAGATCGACGCCGCCCTGGAAGTGCTGTCGCAGCGCATCCTCGACCATCTGGGCAAGGCCTGGAGCGACACCCGCCGACGGGGGCGGATCGACGAGCCCAAGGCGCGCGCCCATTGCCGCGAGATCGCCGCCGAGGTGCTGCGCGAGGAGCATTTCTTCTCGAAGCTGGCGCGCTGGATCGCCGTCAATGTCTGCTTCTGGGCCGGCGAGGGCGAGAAGCCCGGCGTGACCGGCGATTCGGTGGCCGGGCTGGTCAGCCTCTACGCCGAGGATTCGGCGCAGGCGATCACCGAATTGCTCGCCCCGCCCAACAAGCCGATCAGCTATCTCGAGGGCCTGCTGGGGGTGCGCGAGGTGCCCAAGGGGGGGCGCTTCAAGGTTCCCGACATCCCGCAGGGCATGATGGTGGTGCTGTCCTCGGGCCATTTCCAAAGCCTGCGCGAGGCGCTTTACAAGAACACCTTCCGCCAGGTCGAGGGCACGCCATGGCCGACCGCCGCGCTCGATCGCGGCGGCACCAAGGGCTTCGCCCAGCTCCGCCCGCCGATCCTCGACAGCGAGCCCCTGCTGCCCCAGGTGCAGATGCAGGCCTGGGCGCAGACCATGTGGCGCCAGCAAAGCGAGCTGTCGGACCTGGACGCCGACGCGCTGGACGCCTTGTGCGCGCTATACCTCTCGCAGGCCCGCGACGCCGACGACGCGGCGGTGGCCGATGTCGACGAGATCCTGGGCATGCGCGGCCTCAAGCCCAAGCGGGGCGGGGCGGGGCGGCGCGGCGGCTACGAGCCCGAGCAGCGCGAAGAGATGCTGCGGGCTTTGAGCCATATCCAGAACCTGTGGATCAACATCGCCGAGGTGAAGGTCTACGAGCGCGACTCGAACGGCCGCCGTTCGGCCGAGCCGGCCATCAAGACGCTGCAAAGCCGCCCCTTCATCATCACCGACCGCATGGGCCAGATGCGGCTCGACGGCTACATGGACGTCGAGCGCTTCATCTTCCGCCCCGGCAAGGCCTTCGCCGCCTTCCTGTTCGGTTCCGGCCGCCAGACCGGGCTGTTGTTCCAGAAGGCGCTGCAATACGACCCCTATCGCCGCAAATGGGAAAAGCGGCTGACCCGCTACGTCTCGTGGCATTGGCGGGCGGTGGCGCGCACCGGCGAGTTCACCCAGACCTATCGGGTTCAAACCCTGATGGACGCGGTCGGCGAGCGCCTCAACGAACGCTATCCCGCCAAGACCCAGGCGCGGCTGGAAAAGGCGCTCGACACCTTGATGGAGGACGGCGTGATCGCCGCCTGGCAATATGCCCGCTGGGACGAATCGGTCACCGAGAGTCGCGGCTGGGGCACCGAGTGGCTGACCGCCACGGTGACCATCGAGGCGCCCGACGAGATCAAGACCTATTACACCCGCCTGATCGAGGACGAGCGCGGCGGCGGCGGCGCCTTGCCGCCCTCCGCCCCCGAGGCGCCCGCCCATCTTGGCGAGGCGCTACGCCGCCAGCGCGAGACGCGCGGCCTGACCCAGATGCAGGTCGCCGAGATGCTGGGCATCCGCCAGGGCTACCTGTCCAAGCTCGAGCGCGGCAAGCTGACGCCCTCGGTCAAGCTGGCCAAGCTGATCGAAGCCTGGCTGTCGGACGGCGCCTGAATATTCCCAAGTGGTTCCCGAGTCGGGGTGATCGGTCACGCAAGCGTCGCGGCTTCGCGGGTTTGCCCGCATCGCGTGGAATGATGTCGGGGTCATCGCGCCCATTCGGCTCATTCCTGCGGGGCATAATGTCGGGGTCATCCGGCGCCAAGCGGAATGAGGTCGGGGTCATCGGGCGCGTCGGCGAGGCGCACCCGTCGGGTGACGCGGTCATAACGCACCCGTCCCTTCATCGCGGCGACGTCGCGGTGAAGCGGGGCCGTGGCGCGGTAGCCATTCTCGAAGTCGAAGCCGAACAACTGGATGTCGTCGGCCCAGGTCTTCTCGATCAAGTCGATCATGCGCGGCGTGTAGTGCTGGCGATAATCGCCGTGAGCGCCGCGGTTCTCGTGCGGAACCGCCGGAGCGGCCAGCCCCCAGGCGGCGCACATGGCGTTCAGGTCCTCTTGCAGGCTTTCGGTGCGCAAAATCCAGTCGACCACCAAGGCACCGGATAATTCCTCGAACAGTTGGAAAAACACGAAGCCGTTCGAGACCCAGGCTTCGTCGCTCTCGGCCACGTGCGATAGCCAGCCTTCGAAGTCCCAGCGGATGGCCCATACCGAATGCGGCGTCCAACTTCCGGGCCCGCGGCGGACCCAGTTGTAATAGCTGAAAAGAAAAGCGTATATATTTCTGACCGAAGAGAAAATACGTGAATTACCGTTTGCGACGGTCGGCAGGGAAAGTGCGGATGGAGTGCTCATCGAATAATATGGATCAAAGCGAGGCGGGCCATTCGTTAGATATCGATGTTTCGCGTTGAGCGCATCCAAACCGATGATCGCCTTGTTGATGGAGCTCCCACCCGTTTTTGGAATATGGATATAGATCAGGCCCCGATCGCAACCGTGCGGGATTTCCGTCAGCGGGTCGGCCGGTACCGAAATGGCGGCGAGAATGGTCCGCGTGAGGGCCTCCGCGGCATCCAGATCGCCGGTGCTCACGAGAGCCTGAAACTCGAGGTAAAGCCCCATCGTAAGGGCGGGCTCTCGCCATGGCCCGGCCGGGAACCGTGCCAACAGCCGGGCCACCGCGCGGGCCTGCCCCGCTTCGCCGCGGGCCAGATGCGCCTCGCCGAGATCGTTCAGCAGATCGATTCCCACACGGTCGTCCGGGAAGGGCTGAAGGGCGAGGGCCGTTTGGAGGTGGGGGACCGCCTCGCCCCGGGGCGAGGCCGACGCCTTGATTTTCCATGACCGCCAGTCGTGCGGATGACGCGCCACCAGCAGATTGGCGATCTCGGCGCCTTCGGCCTTCCGGTCGGTCAGCAGGTAGCCCCAGGCCAAGAGGCGCAGGGTGTCACCGTCGTCCAATCCTCTCTGACGGGCGGCTTCCGCGGCCTTGACGATGAATGTCCACGCCACCGGATCGCGTTGCGCCCGTTGCATGAGGCGAAGCGCCATCACGCGAAGATAATCGGGCGGCGAAATGTTCGCGTGGAGAAGCGGCGTCCAGAGGGCGATCGCCTCGATGATCCGTCCGTTTTCCAGTGACGCGAAGCCACTTTCGTAGCGCCGCCTCGCATTCTCCAATTCCATGACCGGTCGACGTGCTGTTCACCAAGGGCCCAGCTTAGACCATGAGGCGAACGGTTTGATAGGCGATAGACCTATGCGACCAATTCCTGGCCGGCATATTGTCGGGGCCATCCGGCGCGAAGTGGAATGAGGTCGGGGTGATCCGGCGCGCATCGCGTCGGCGCGCATAGAGTCGGGGGGATCGGGCTCGGCCGGGCGCCTCGATATTCCTGGCGGTCATAAAGTCGGGGTCATCCGTCTCGTGGAAATCATTCCCAGCGATCCGGGCGAGTCGCGATTATGCCAAGCGCGCATAGAGTCGGGGTGATCGGGCTCGATGCGCGTGGCGCGATGAAATCGATCGGGGTCAAGCGTCACCCAGGTCGGGGGCATCGGTCACCGGGATCGGGGGGATCGGTCACCAAACAAATCGGAGCGCCAAAAAAAACGCAGTGTTTACAGTGGTTTGCGCCACTTCCGAGCGGCCGGGCGATTCCCTATAAGAATCACTAGAGATATCGCCCCCCGCGGCGGTCGGCTGGGAATACCGCTCTGCTAGACGCCGTCCTCAAGCGTTCGCGCAGAGGAGGGACCAATGCAGTCAGGCAGAGCCGCCGGCCCGGCCGCGGCGAAACGACCGCCGACCGGGCATTGCCGCAAGAGCTTCGGCCATTTCGACGCGGCGACCACCGCCGCCACCTTCTCGGGGATTCGCGAGGGCGAGGGGCATCCCAAGCGCCTGCTCGAGCCGCTGCGCCGGCTGGGGGCCCGCCTGCCGTTCCCGCGCGAGGCGTTGGCCACCCTGGAACTGCTGTTCGACTACAGCCGGCCGGAGCACTGGCGCGAGGGCGCCCGGCCGCTGGTCTATCCCGGCAACGCCGAGCTGGCCGGTTGCCTGGGGGTTTCCGAACGCACCGTGCGCAATCACCTGCGGGCGCTGCAGGCGGCCGGGGTGATCCATGTCGAGCGCGGTCCGGGCAACCGGCGCACGCCGATCCGCGACGGTCGCGGCGCGGTGGTCGCGGCCTATGGCATCGATCTCTCGCCGGTTCGCGCCGGGTCCGAGGGGTGGGTCGCGCAGGCGGCCGAGATGGCGCGACGCCGCCAGCGTCTGAAGGAGACCATGCGAAGCGTCACGGTGGCCGTGCAGGACATCCGCACCGCGTTCGACGCCCTGGACATCGTCGCCGCCGAGCGGCCGGACGAGGGCGGACTGGCCCAGGCCGCCATGGTGGCCGCCGACGCCTTGCGCCGCGCCGAGGGCGAGTGGATCGAGGCGCGCCGTCTGATCGAGCGCGATCCTTGCCACACCGACGAACAGGACGGCACCGAGCGCCGCTTGGCGACGCTCGCCGAGGGGCTGACCCGGCTGGCCGGGGAAATCAATCTGCTGTCCTTCGAACGCCTGTCTCCCGTCGAAACGAAAAAGACTTCCGGGCAGGCGGAAACGGGCTTCCGTGAGAAGACTACAACGTCAAATCAATCATCGTATTCCGCTCGGCAGGATGGCGTAGCCGGCTTCATCCCATCGGCACGTCCCCCGGTCTTGCCTGGGATCGACACCGTGTCGCGGCCCGAATCGTGCCGGCCGACATCCGCCGGGCTCGACGCGCGCCGCGTGGTGGCGGTGCATCCGCCGCTCGCCGACATTCTGCGCGATTATTTGCTGATCGACGATCCCGGACGCGCCGGGCCGGGCGACGTGGTCGACGCGTCCCGCATCCTCGCTTTGCGGATGGGGCTGTCGGAATGGGCGTGGCGCACCGGCTGCGAGCGGCATGGCCGCGAGGCCGCCGCCCTCGCCGCCGTGGTGGCCGCCGCCAAGCCCGCGCACGAGATTCGCGTCGGTCGCGCCTCGTTCCTGGCCGGCATGCTGCTGCGCGAACCACGCGGGCTCAACGTTTTGGCCAGCTATCACGCGCTGCGCAAGCGTTTGGCCGCCGCCAAAGCCAACGAGTGATCCGGCGCGGTCACCCGATCGCTTGATTTTCCCGGTCGGGTGGCTCAACAATGCCCCCGACCGACCGGCACTCATCAGGGCGTGAGAGAGACATGGGGCATTTCAACGAAGTTCTCGAGGCCTATACGCTGAGCGACACGGCTCGCGACTATGCGGCCAAGGCGGGGCGCGACGTGCCTCAGGACGAGTATTTCTCCGAGGTGTTCGCCAAGTCGCCGATGGTCGACGTCGAGCGGACGCGCGGCGAAGGCGGCTCGCCGCCGGTCAAGGTGTTCTTCAGGAATCCCTATGGCCTGCAATGGCGTCCGGAATACAAGGATTGGATTCCTTTCCGGCACGGCGACGTCGACCTGAACAACATCTGATTCCGCGACTCGGAACCACGTCCCCGCCGATGCCCGCCATCGCGCCTGAACGGCTTTCCTGGCGGGATTTCGGCGGCGGAGTGCCGCGGGGCGCCGGCGCCTTCCTGTTCTTGTTCCTGAAGAGGCGGTTCTGGCCGCATGTCCTGCTCTACGCCCTCACCGTGATGGGGGCGATGGGGCTGATGGGCATGGAGCCGCTGGCCCTGCGCAACCTGATCAACGCGCTGCAGGCCCTCGACGGCGGCGGCGAATGGACCATCGAGGTGGTGCGCTGGACGGTGGTGCTCGGCCTGATGTGGGTCGGCTCGGCCCTGTTCAACCGGGCCACCCAGGCGGTCGACGCGCGGACCACGCCGGTGCTGCGGGCGGCGGTGCAGTCTTGGTTGTTCTCCTACGTGCTTGAGCACGCGCCGCGCTATTTCCAGGACAACTTCGCCGGCCGGCTGGGTCAGAAGATCAAGCAGGCGCCCGATTCCTGCATGGCCCTGGTGACCATCTTCGCCAACGACGTGGTGCGCATCCTCGTCATCCTGAGCATCGGCCTGGTGCTGCTGGCCCAGGCGCATTGGGCCTTCGCCGGCATGCTGGTGGTCTGGACGGCGCTGTTTCTGCTGGCCTCGGCGTGGTTCTCGCGCCGCCTGCTGGGCATGGCGGCGCGGTTCTCCGACAGCGTGTCGCAGGTCGGCGGCGGTCTGGTCGACGCCATCTCGAACGCCGATCTGGTGCGCGCCTTCGCGGCCCGCGACCGCGAGCGCGGCCGGTTGGCCGAGCTGCTGCGCCAGGAATGCGACACGGCGCAGCGGCTGCGCTGGTTCGTCATCTCGCTGCATCTGGTGCAATACAACGCGACGCTCGCCTTCCAGATCGGCCTGGTGGCGCTGGCGGTCAGCGAGGTGGTGGCGGGTCGGATGACCACCGCCGATTTCGTGATGGTGTTCTCGTTGGCCAATCTGGTGGCGATCAACGTCTGGAACCTGTCGGGGCGCTTCGTCGACTGGTACGAGCAGGTCGGCAATCTGGGCGAGGCCATCGCGCTGCTGACCGGACCGCACGAGATCGTCGACCGCCCCGGCGCGAAGCCGCTGCGGGTGACCGAAGGGCGAATCGCCTTCGAGCGGGTGTCCTTTTCCCATGGCGACGGCACGCCGGTGTTCGAGTCGCTGGATCTCGACGTGCGGCGCGGCGAGACGGTGGCCCTGGTGGGGCCGTCCGGGGCCGGCAAGAGCACCCTGGCGCGCCTGCTGCGCCGCCACTGGGAGCCGTGCGCCGGACGCATCCTGATCGACGGCCAGGACATCGCCGAGGTCACCCTGGAAAGCCTGCAACGGGCGATCGGCGAGGTTCCGCAGTCGCCGGGCCTGTTCCACCGCACCATTCGCGAGAACATCGCCTATGCCCGGCCCGACGCCTGCGAAGAGGCGTTGCTGACCGCCTCGCGCCGCGCCCATTGCCACGACTTCGTGACGCGCCGCGCCGCGGGCTACGAGACGGTGGTCGGCGAGCACGGGATCAGGCTGTCGGGCGGCGAGCGCCAGCGCGTCGCCATCGCCCGCGCCTTCCTGGCCGATCCGCCGATCCTGGTGCTCGACGAGGCGACCTCGGCGCTCGATTCCGAGACCGAGCACCTGATCCAGGAATCCTTGCGCGACCTGATGAAGGGGCGCACCGTGATCGCCATCGCGCATCGCCTGTCGACCATCCGCCACGCCGACCGGGTGCTTTATCTCGAGGCCGGACGAATCGTCGAGCAGGGCCGCCACGACGAATTGCTGGCCGTCGGCGGCCGCTACGCCTCGCTGTGGGCGCGCCAGTCCGGCGGTTTCCTGCCCGAACCGACACAGGCTGGAGCATGACCTTTCCCGATGCCGCCGCGCCGCTCCGCGCCGAAATCGAAACCGCGCTCGACCTCGTGCCCCTGCTGATCTCGGCAGGGGACTTGCGCAGGATCAACATCGGCCTGCGCGCGGGTGCGGCGGCACTCGCCGACGACGGTCTCGCGCCCAGCATCCGCCTGTTCCAGGGCATGGTCTCGGCGCATCACCACATGCTTCACGAATCCCTGCAAGCGGTCCTGGGCAACCGCGTCGCCCACGGCCTGTTCGCGGGAATGGAATTGGCGCCCGGCATGGTCGGCAGCGCTTCTCTTCCCCGTCTGATCGGGTCCTACGAAGACGAGCTTCAGCCGCTGCTGGCGGCGATCGTTCCGTCCCACGCGCGGGTGGTCGACATCGGCGCCGCCGAGGGCTGGTACGTGGTCGGGCTGGCTCGACGGTTCGGCGTCCCGGTGCTGGGCTTCGACATCGAGGCCATCGCCCGCGAGATGACCCTGCGCAACGCCCGGACCAACGGCGTGGCGGAATTGGTCGCCGTCGAGGGCGAATGCGCTCCCGCGCGCCTGCGCGCGCTCGCCGAGCCCGGCACGCTGTTCATCATCGACATCGAGGGCGCCGAGGCGGCCCTGTTCGCCGCCGTCGAGCCGACCGATCTGGCCGCCGCCGATTTCGTTATCGAGACCCATGGCCGCTCGGCCCTCGCACTCGTCGACCGCTTCGCCACCACCCACGACGTCACGTTGATCTGGCCCAGCGGACGCTCGATCGCCTCCTATCCGGTTCTGCGTCGGCTGAGCGAGATCGACAGGGCGGTCGCCCTGTGGGAAGGCCGGGGAAACGAGCCCTGGATTCATTGCGCGTCCCGCCACGAAAGGTGATCCGATGCTTCTGGCTTTGTGCACCTGGCCCGAGGTGGCCGCCCGTCTCGAGACCTCCGACGCGATCGTCGTGCCGATCGGTTCGACCGAGCAGCACGGCCCCACCGGCGTGATCGGCACCGACGCGCTGTGCGCCGAGGCGGTGGCCAAGGGCGTCGGCGAGGCGACCGACGCCCTTGTCGCGCCGACCCTGTCGCTGGGCATGGCGCAGCATCATCTGGCTTTCACCGGAACGATCACGCTCAGGCCTTCGACGCTGATCGCGGTGATCGGCGACATGATCGCCTCGCTGCGCCGTCACGGCTTCCGCCGCTTCTTTTTCGTCAACGGCCATGGCGGCAACATCGCCACGCTTCAGGCGGCGTTCTCCGAGATTCACGCCGAAGCCAGCCTGGCCGGGCGCGATGGCGGCCTGTCCTTCGCCATTCACAATTGGTGGGACGGCCCCCAGGTGGTGGCGCTGTCGAAGGAACTCTACGGCGACCGCTGCGGCGCCCACGCCACCCCGCCCGAGATCGCCGTCACCCAGCACCTTTATCCCGAGGCGGCGGCCAAGACCGCCGAACTGGGCGCCTTCGATCCGAGCTGCCGGGGCTTTGGGGACGCGGCCGACTTCCGCAGGCTTTATCCCGAGGGCCGCATCGCGTCCGACCCTTCGCTGGCCCGGCCCGAGCACGGCGCCCGCCTTCTCGCCGCGGCGATCGAAGAGGCGACCGGCCGTTTCCGCGATTTCGTCGGCGGCTGATCCGACACCCGAACCATGGCCGCGTCGGCGCGGTTGTGGCAGAATGCGAGCATCACGAGGAAAGACGATCCGAATGGCAGATCCCCTGATTCTCGGCGATGGCGGCAACACCGTGACCGTTACCGCCTCCGAGGTGATCGGCGGCGCGGGTGGCGACTGGATCAGTCTGCCCGAGACGGCCGCCAACATCGTCACCGTGCGGGCCGTCGAGACGCTGATCGGCGGCGCCTCGACCGACTATGTCGGGCTGGCGGCCGGTGGTCGGATGATCGTCGCCGCCGTCGAGACGCTGATCGGCGGCGCCGAGGGCGACTGGATCGATCTCGGCAACCGCGGCAATACGATCACCGTGGCCGGTCTCGATACGATGATCGGCGGCGCGGGCGTCGACGTGGTGATCGATTCGGGAACCAATGGCGGCGTGGTCACCATCGCCGCGCTTGAAGCCTGGCTGGGCGGCTCGGGCGCCGACTGGATATTCCTTGGCAACCGCGGCAACACCATCACCGTGCTGTCGGTCGAGACGCTGATCGGCGGCACGGGCATCGACGTGGTCGGTCTGCACAACAACGGCAACACCATGATCCTGGCCGGCGTGGAATCGCTGTACGGCGGAGCCGGCGCGGATTCCGTGATGCTGGGGGCGCGCGGCGCCACCATGCTGATCTCGGGAGTCGACACGGTGACCGGCGGGGCCGGCGCCGAGCACATCACCCTGGGCGGCGCCCACACCACCACCATCTCGGGCATCGAGACGCTGACCGGCGGTGGCGGGGCCGACGAGGTCCGCCTGTTCGGCGGCAGCAGCTCGCTGGTGGTCCGCTTCGTCGAGACCCTGACCGGGGCCGCCTCGAACGACTTCGTCTCGATCGCCACGGCGTCCAGCCTGCCCATGGTGGTGGGCCAGATCGAAACCCTGATCGGGTCGAACGGCGCCGATTCCATCACCCTGGCCGATCTCGGCAACACGATCATTCTGGCCGGCATCGAAACGCTGGTCGGCGGCACCGGCCTGGACCGCGTGTCGCTCGGCAATCGCGGCAACACGATCATCGTCGCGGCCATCGAGACGCTGGTCGGCGGGACCGGCACCGACGTCGTGACGCTCGCGGTGGGGGGCACCACCATGGCGATCAGCGCGGTCGAGACGATCACCGGCGGCTCCGGCGTGGATTTCCTGACCTTCGCCGCGGCGCCCTTGGGCACCGCCGGCACCACGGTGACGGTGTCGGGGGTCGAATCGCTGCAAGGCGGCTCGTGGGCCGACCGGGTGGCCTTTTCGGGATCGGCCGGCATCACCCTGTGGGCGTCCTCGATCGACACCCTGATCGGCGGCACCGGCAACGATCAGGTGACCTTCGGCAGCCAGGGCAACGGTACGCTGTTGTCCTCGTTCGAGACCATCATCGGCGGGGCGGGCGCCGATTCGGTGGTGCTGCAATCCTCGGCCACCGTGCTCGTCTCGGGCATCGAGACGCTGATCGGCGGCTCGGGCAACGACGAACTCACCCTCACCGGCGGCACCACCATCTTCGTCGACCTGGTCGAAACCATCGCGGGCACCACGGGCAACGACCAGGTCACCCTGAACGGGCGCGCCAACACGGTGACCGTCTCGGGCATCGAGACGTTGATCGGCGGCGCGCTGGCCGACGTCATCACCCTGTCGGGCAGCGGCAATGCGCTGCTGGTCTCGATGGTCGACACCCTGACCGGCAGCGCCAACGCGGACACGGTCACCGTGTGGCAGTCGGCGATTCGTTTCCAGGGCGGGGCGGGCGGCGATTCGCTGACCCTCGACAGCGGCACCACGCTGAACCAAGTGGTGTTCGGCACGGTCGATGACGGCTCGGCGGCGGCCACCAATTCGGGCTATGATTCCGTCCAAAACTTCCATGCCAGCGGCGACACCATCGTGCTGTCGGGCGCGCTGCGCACCGCGCTGGACGCCAACGCCAACAACATTTTGGGCATCGCCACGCGGGCCGGCGGCGCGGTCGACCTCGCCACCGACGAGTTGGTCTTCCTGTCGGGCACGCTGTCTTCGCTGACCGACGCCAATTTCGCCGCCTTCCGCACCGCGATCGGCAACGTGACCAGCGCCGGCAACGCCCTGGTGGTCGTCAACAGCGCGTCGCAGACCGGGCTCTATTACGTCAGCGTGTCGGCGATCGGCGCGGTGGCGGCGGCCGACGTCAAGCTGCTCGCGGTGATCGACGGCACCGGCTTGGCTACGGCCAACTTCGCATTGGGCTGAACGCCGTTCAGCCCGTACCGCCCACCGTCAGGCCGTCGATCAGCAGGCTGGGCTGGCCGCAGCCCACCGGCACGCACTGCGCGTCCTTGCCGCAGGTTCCGGTGCCGCGATCGAAGGCGAAGTCGTTGCCGATCCGGCGCACGCCGAGCAGGGCCTCGTCGCCCTTGCCGATCAGGGTGACGTTCTTGACGGGGCGGCCCAGGCGACCGTTTTCGATCATACGGGCCTCGACCGCGCTGAAGGCGAAGGCGCCGGTGGCCGGCTCGACATTGCCGCCGCTCATGGTGCCGATCCAGATTCCGTTGCCGGCCGCCTCGATCAATTCCTCGGGCGAATCCGGCCCGGCGGGCATGAAGGTGGTGGTCATGCGCGGGATCGGCGGATGGGCGTGGGACTGGCGCCGGCCGTTGCCGGTCGAGCGGGTGCCCATCAGCCGGGCGTTCAGGCGGTCCTGCATGAAGCCGGTCAGGATGCCGTCCTCGATCAGCACGGTGCGGCCGGTGGGGGTCCCCTCGTCGTCGAAGGCCAGCGAGCCGCGGCGCCGCGACAGGGCGCCGTCGTCGATCACGGTGACGCCGGGCGCCGCCACGCGGGTTCCGGCCAGCCCGGCGAACACCGAGGTGCCCCGGCGGATGCAGTCGCCCTCCAGGCCGTGTCCGACCGCCTCGTGCAGCAGCACGGCGTTCCAGCCGGGCGCGATCACCACCGGCATTTGTCCGGCCGGCGCCGCCACCGACTCGAGATTCAGTTCGGCGCGCCGCATGGCGACCGCGACGGCGTCGCGCCACACCGCCTCGGCGATCAGTTCGGCGCAAGGGATGCGTCCGCCGACCATCTCGCCGCCGCTTTCGACCCGCCCGCCCTTGACCATCTCGACCG
>JADFZP010000041.1 GCA_015232485.1 Alphaproteobacteria bacterium | reverse complement strand
GGCTCCGCGGGAACAGCCTTGGGAACAATGGCATGGGCGGCGGGCATGACGGCGAAGGGTCGGTGCAAAAGGTTCAACGCCTCGAAGGGGCCTTAGGTGCGCTCGCCGCGTCCGGTGAGGATGCCGGCGCATTGCGATTCGAGGGCGTCCAATTCCTCGAGGATCGCCGCGATATCCTCCTGCTGCTGGCGCAACTGGGCGCGGCGTTGGCGGATCTTGGACAGGAAATGGCGCAACTGCGCGGTCTCGCCATTCGACTCGGCGTCGTAGAGATCGAGGATTTCCCGAATCTCGATCAGCGAGAATCCCAGCCGCTTGCCACGCATGATCAGCTTCAGGCGAACCCGGTCGCGTGAGCCGTAGACGCGGCGTTGGCCTTCGCGCACCGGGGTCAGCAGCCCCTGGTCCTCGTAGAACCGGATGGCCCGCGGGGTGATGCCGAACTCGTGTGCCAGGTCGGTAATGCCGAAGGTGCCGGTCATGGTGGGGAGAATAGGGGCAGTCTCACGACGAGGTAAAGAGGGCTGGTTCCGCCTCGATGACGGCCGGCAACGAAGATCCGGGCTTGCCCAGGTGGAAGCCTTGCGAATAGTCGACGCCCAGGCGGGTCACCGTGGCCAGGATTTCCGGCGACGAGACGAACTCGGCGATGGTCTGCATGTTCAGGCGATTGGCGAAATCCACCAGGGTGCGGACCAGGATTTGGGCGTTGCGGTCCTCGACCACGTTCCTGATGATCGAGCCGTCGATCTTCAGGTAATCGGCGTCAAGCCGCATCAAATGGGTGAAGTTCGAATAACCGGTGCCGAAATCGTCAATCGCCACGAGGCAGCCCAGCGACTTGATGTGCTGGATGAATCGCGCCACTTCGTCGTAATTGTCGATGCCTTCGTTCTCGGTGATCTCAAGGATGACCTGCCGGTGTTTCCGGGTCTGCCTCAGGCGTTCTTCGAGGTAGGCGACCATGTCGGGGTTGCGCAAATCGTCGATCGACAGGTTGATCGACACGCTGGCCCCGCTCGACTCCAAGGCGGCCAGCGTGCCGTCCAGGATGGCGCGGGTGACGGCGTCGTATTGGCGGGTCTTCTTGGCGACCGGCAGGAACAGATTGGGCGGGATCAGCGAGCCGTCCTCGTCGACCAATCGGGCCAGCGCCTCGAACTTGCCGGTATAGCCGGTGCGATTGTCGACGATCGGTTGGAACCACGGCACGACGCGCCCCGAGGCCAAGGCCGATTTGAGCTTGCCACCGAGCACCAGGGTGTTCTGAAGCGAAGCCTGCTCGACCGCCCCATCATGGGAGACCAGCGCGCGGCCCTCTTGCTTGGCGCGGTCCAGCGCGTGGTCGGCGCGGGTGTAGACGTCCTCGGCGGCACCGGTCGCCACGCCGGCCGTGAAGGTGAGGTGAAGCTCTTGACCGTCCAGCCGGAACGGGTCGCGGCCCAGCCGCGCCACCAGGGCGTAGACGGTCTCGACGAACTCCTCCTCGGGGCCTTCCTCGATCGCCAGCAGGGCGAAGACGTCGCCGCCCACCCGATAACTGGCGAAGCGCGAATCGGCCCGCACCGCCTCGGCCACCGCGACCAGCAGGCGGTCGGCCCGTTGCAGCCCGACGAATTCGTTGATCTCCTTGAACCGATTGACGTCGATGATCGCCAGATTGGCCGAACGGCGCGCCTTCAGATCCTGGACCAGCCCGACGCGATTCAACAAACCGGTCAGCGGATCGGTGGTCTGCTCGCGGATCAGGTCTTCCTGGCGGATCAGTTGCGTGACGTCGGTGCGCACCGCGATGAATTCGCGCGAGCTGCCATCGGGATTCAGGATGGCGGTGATGGTGGTGTCGAAGAACACCGCCTCGCCGGACTTGGTGCGATTCTTGACCACCCGGCGCCACGACTTGCCGGCCCCGATGGCCTCCCACATGTCGCGATAAAGGCCCGGCGGGGTGTCGGGATCGCGCACCACGTTGTGGGGCTTGCCGATCAGTTCGTCCCGCGAGTAACCCATCACGTTGACGAAGGAGTCGTTGACATAGGTGATCAGCCCCCGCGTGTCGGTCTTCGAGACGATGTTGGTCTCGTCGACGACGCGGCGGTACTCGTCGGCCAACCGCGAGGCGGCCTCGACCGAGCGGGCGTTGCGGGCGATCAGCCGGTTCTGGCGCAGCACCCAGGCGAAAGCCCCGACCAGCGCCAATCCCAGGCCGAGAAGCAGCAGCACCACCCGGTCCTGGTGGCGCACGATCCAGTGCGGCGGGACGTTGACCAGGATCGCCTCGTGCCGGTCGGCTTCGGACAGCCGCAGTCCCATCCTGTCGAGCGTTTCAGCGTCGAACACCAGCGCGGTGGGGCTTTCGGCGAGCGGTTCGACCGCTTCCCGGCGCAGCATTCGCGCGCCCAGTTCGGCCGCGGCGGCCCCCTGTTTCGTGCCACCAACCACATGGCCGCCGATCACGCCAGCCCGCACCAGGCTCTCGTCCATCGCGTAGACCGGCTGGCCCACGGCGGTCAAAGCGGCCAAGGCGGTGTCGAGCGGCACCAACTCGCCCGCGTAATCACGGAAGCCGCCGGCCGTGGTCAACAGCACCACCGCGCCGGGTCGCTCGCGCAGCAGCGAGACCGCCCGGTCCAGGCGCTCCGACGACAGGATCTCGGCGGTGACGCCACTTAAGGTGCGCAGCGCGGCCTCGATCCCCGGCCGCATCGCCTGCTGGGCGGCGCTGGCGTCGCCCAGCAGGATCAGGCGGCGGTTCCAATCGGGATTCAGCCATCGGATCAGGGCGACGTTCTCTTCGACCCGCGCCCGCTCGACCACTCCGGCGAAGCGGCGGCGGTCCAGCCCGGTCAGCCATTCCTCGCCGACCACGCCGGAGAACACGATGGGCACGCCAACCAACTCGGGATTGGACCACGCCGCCAGGAAGTCCAGCGCCTCCTTGCCCGTGGCGTAGATCAGCCTGGGCGTATCGCCCAAGTGCTTGTTCGCGAGATAGTTTTCGAAGATGCGGCGATATTCGGGCGTGGCCGGAATGCGCTCGGCGTCCAGGTACTCGACCGCGAAATCCAGCCGGCGATCGGGCATCGCCTTGCGCAGGGCTTCCATGAAGCCCTCCTGCTGGGCGCGCGTCGACGGATAGTCCTGATGGTGGGAATGGATGATCGCCACCTCGAGCCGCGCCGCACCATCGGCCACGGCGGACCCGGCGTTCCACGCGATCAGCAGGGCGAGAAGGGAGGCGCACGCGACGAGGCTGCGAAAATGGGCCAGGGCCAACATCGCGCGATCATGCCGTCAGTCGGACGACGTGGCAAGCCGTGATGAGCGCCAAACGGGAACAGTCACCGTGTCGCCCAGCAAGCGATCCGCTTGGTGAACCGCTGCGCCTGCGCGCTGACCCGAGCCGGGCCTTATCCGCCCCTCGCCCAGCTCGGGCTCGCGCAATGCTTGGCCCCCAGTTCCACGAGAACGCGGCGATCATCGCACAGCGTAAAGTACATGTCGACGAGGAGACCGCGCGCATTGCCGGCCCGCCGGCACCGTGATAGTCATCGGCGATGGCCGACCACGACTCCCTCTATCATCGCCTGTTTTCCCATCCCGGCATGGTCGCCCAGTTGCTGCGCGATTTCGTCGACGAGCCATGGATCGGCGATCTCGACTTTTCGGCGATGCGGCGGGTCAACGCCAAGCTCCACGCCGACACCGGCGAGCGCCGTGACGGCGACATGGTGTGGCGGATTCCGGTGAAGGACGGATCGAACCTTTACCTGCTGCTGCTGCTCGAATTCCAGTCGACGCCCGAGCGCTGGATGGCGCTTCGCGTGATGGTCTATGTCGGACTGCTCTATCAGCATCTGATCAACGAGAACCTCGTGCGGCCCGGCCAGCGGCTGCCGCCGGTTCTGCCGATGGTCCTTTATAACGGCGATCCACGCTGGGTCATGCCCGCGAGCCTGCGCGAGTTGATCGACCTGCCCCCCGAATCGCCCTTCTGGCGCTGGCAGCCCGACATGCGCTACCATTTGATCGACGAAGGCGCCTGGACCACCGAGGACTTGGCGGCGCGCGAATCGCTCGCCGCCCTGTTGTTCCGATTGGAGCATTGTCGCGAGCCGAGCCAGATCGTACCCTTGATCGACGCGGTGATCGAGTGGTTCCAGC
This sequence comes from Alphaproteobacteria bacterium, assembly GCA_015232485.1. Lineage (GTDB taxonomy): Bacteria > Pseudomonadota > Alphaproteobacteria > Rhodospirillales > Magnetospirillaceae > JADFZP01. The sequence continues at coordinate 9,715 of JADFZP010000041.1, read as the reverse complement.
GCAACGGGGATTTCGAACCCCTTCGCCCGCTGTTCGCCATGCTGACCAGCCGGGTGATAAGAATGGGGGACGGTACGGACCCCGCCATTCGGGTGTCCGAGAACCTGTTGGAGGTGAGAACCATGCTGGCGACGCGCGCTCAGGAATGGCAGCGGCAGTGGAAAGAGGAAGGCCTGCGGGAAGGCCTCCAGGAAGGCCGTCAGGAAGGCCGTCAGGAAGGCCGTCAGGAAGGCTTGCGGAAAGGCCTCCAGGAAGGCGAGTCGATCATCCTCCGCCGCATTCTCGAACACCGCTTCGGCGTCCTGCCCGACTGGGCGCGGCAACGCCTGTCATCGGCCGACACCACGCTCCTTGAGGAATGGAGTCTGCGCGTGCTCGAAGCCGAATCGCTCGACGACGTTTTCCGCTGATCACATCTCGGCCGACTGGTCGCGCCCCGCGTCCTCGGGAAGCCGTTCCGCGCCGCCGAACAGGGTTTCGGCGGCTTCGCGCGGGATGATCTCGGCGGCGCGGGCCACCATCGCCTCGTGCAGGACGCGCAGGCGCTTGGCGAAGGCGGCGCCGGCGATGCGCCCGGCGGCCAGATCGGCGGCCAAATCCTCCAAGTCGCGCATGCCCTCGTCGCGGATGTGGCGCAGCGATAGGCGCGCCTCAAAGCCGATATAGCTGGCCAGCCGGTATTCCACCGCGAGGTCGAATTCGTCGGCTTGCAGGCGCCGCGCCACCTCTTGCGGCGGAACCCCCGAATCGAGGTCGCGTTCGGATTCGCGGTAAAGGTCGCCTATGCGGCGGTCGTATTCGCTTTGCCCGGCCATCTCTGGCATCTGGCGGCGTCGGCGCCGCCACGCAAGGTCACAAAAGGAAGGCCGCCGCCAATCCCAGGAAGGCCAGGAAGCCGACCACGTCGGTGACGGTGGTCAAGAACACCGAGGACGACACCGCCGGGTCGACGCCCATCCGCTCGAGGCTCAGCGGAATCAAGGTGCCGGCCAGCCCGGCGCACAGCATGTTGATGACCATCGCGGCCCCGATCACCGCGCCGATCGCCACGCTGCCGAACCACGCCCAGGCGGCCAGCCCGGTCAGCACGGCGAAGGCGCAGCCATTGGCCAAGCCGACCACGCCCTCCTTGCCGATCACCCGCAGCGCGTTGGTCGGCGTCAATTCCTTCATCGCCAGGGCGCGCACCACGACGGTCAGCGTCTGGGTGCCGGCGTTGCCGCCCATCGAGGCGACGATCGGCATCAGGACGGCCAGCGCCACCACCCGCTCGATCGTCTCGGAGAACATGCCGATCACCATCGAAGCCAGGAAGGCGGTGGCCAGGTTGATCGCCAGCCAGGTGAAGCGCGACCGCGTGGTGTCGATGATCGCGTGGTAGAGGCCCGGCTCGGCGACGCCGGCTAGGCGCAGCATGTCGTCGGCCGCCTCCTCGTCGATCACGTCGACCACGTCGTCGACCGTGATGACGCCAAGCAGCCGGCCGGCCGCGTCGACCACCGGCACCGAGACCAGGTCGCGCTGGCGCACCCGGAAGGCGACCTCCTCCTGGTCCATGGTGACCGGAACCGGCCGCACCTCGCCGTCGATGATGTCGCGCAGGCGCACCGGCCGCTTCGAGCGCAGCAGCCGCGCCGGAGTGACCCGCCCGATCGGCCGGTGACGCGGATCGACCACGAAGATGTCGTAGAAGTCCTCGGGCAGATGAACCGAGTCGCGCAGATGGTCGATGGTCTCGCCGACCGTCCAGTAGGACGGCACCGCCACCAGCTCGCGCTTCATCAGGCGGCCGGCGGTGTATTCGGGGAAGGCCAGTCCCTGCTCGACGATGGCGCGCTTTTCGGGCTCCAGCGCCTCGATCAGGCGGCGTTGCTCGTCGCCTTCGAGTTGGGCGACCAGCCACACCGCGTCGTCGGATTCGAGTTCGTTGACCGCGGCTGCCAAATCGGCGAAGCCCAACTGGGCGATCACCTCGTCGCGCACCGCCGGATCGAGGGCGGTCAGCACCTCGGGTTCAAGGTCCGGGCGCAGCACCTCGACCAATTGCCGCCGCTCGTCCGCCTCGAGATGCTCGAGCAGATCGGCGGCGTCGGAATAATGCATCGGCAAGGCGAGCGCGCGGACGTCGTCGATGCGGCCCTGGTCCAGGGCCTCGCGGATGATCCGCACCAGTTCGGGCTTCAGACCATAGACGTCGTCGGCGGGCAGTTCCTCGAGGGCGTTCGGCTTGCGGTCCGACTCCACGCGCTACCTCGCGTGCATGTGGGCGTCGACCACGGCGAGCGCGGCCATGTTGACGATGCCGCGCACGGTGGCCGAGGGGGTCAGGATGTGGGCGGGCTTGGCCGCGCCCATCAGGATCGGCCCGACCGAGGTCGCGTCGCCCAGCACCTTGACCAGATTGAAGGCGATGTTGGCGGCGTCCAGCGTCGGCATGACCAGCAGATTGGCGGCGCCCTTCAGCCGCGAACTGGGGAAGATGCGGGCGCGGATCTCCTCGGACAGGGCGGAGTCGGCGTGCATCTCGCCTTCCACCTCCAGTTCGGGGACGCGCTCGTGGATCAACGCCAGGGCCTCGCGCATGCGCCGCGCCGACTCGCTGTCGCGGCTGCCGAAATTCGAATGCGACAGCAGCGCCACCTTGGGATGGATGCCGAAGCGGCGCACCTCCTCGGCGGCCGAGACGGTCATTTCGACGATCTGCTCGGGGCTGGGGATTGGCGTCACATAGGTGTCGCACAGGAAGAAGGTGCCCTGCGGCAGGATCAGCACGCTCATCGCCGAGGGGGCGCGCACGCCGGGCTTCAGTCCGATCACGTCGAGCACATGCTTCAAATGCTTGTCATAGCGGCCGACCGTGCCGCAGATCATCGCGTCGGCCTCGCCGCGCCGCAGCATCAGGGCGGCGATCACCGTGGTGCGGGTGCGGATCACCGTGCGGGCGTAATCGGGCGACACGCCCTTGCGCTGCATCAGCGAGTGATAAAGCTTCCAGTAATCCGAATAACGCGGATCGTCCTCGGGATCGACCACCTGGAAATCGACGTCGATGCGGATGCGCAGATCCAGTTCCTCGATGCGCTTGGCGATCACCTCGCGGCGGCCGACCAGGATCGGCTGGGTCAGCCTTTCGTCGACCACCACTTGCAGGGCGCGCAGCACCCGGCGCTCCTCGCCCTCGGCGAAGACGACGCGGCGCGGGTCCTGGCGGGCGCGGTCGAACACCGGCTTCATCACCAAGCCCGAGCGGAACACGAATTGCTCAAGCCGCGCCCGATAGGCGGCGAAATCGGTGATCGGCCGGGTGGCGACGCCCGAGTCCATGGCGGCGCGCGCCACGGCCGGCGCCAGTTCGAGGATCAGCCGGGGATCGAACGGCTTGGGGATCAGGTAATCCGGCCCGAAGCGCAAGGACGCCCCGCCATAGGCCATCGCCACCCGCTCCTCGGGCTCGGCGAAGGCCAGTTCGGCCAGGGCCTCGACCGCCGCGCGCTTCATCGCCTCGTTGATCGCCGTGGCGCCGACGTCCAGCGCGCCCCGGAACAGGAAGGGGAAGCACAGCACGTTGTTGACCTGATTCGGATAATCCGAGCGGCCGGTGGCGATGATGGCGTCGGGACGCACCGCGCGAGCCTCCTCGGGCAGGATCTCGGGGGTCGGGTTGGCCAGGGCCAGGATCAGCGGGCGGTCGCCCATGCGCCGCACCATGTCGGGCTTCAGCACCCCCGGCGCCGACAGCCCGAGAAAGATGTCGGCTCCGCCGATGGCGTCCGCCAGGGTGCGCGCCTCGGTTTGTTGGGCATAAGCCCCCTTGTAGGGGTCCATCAATTCGGTGCGGCCTTCCCACACCACGCCGACGATGTCGCACACCGTGATGTTTTCGCGCCGCATGCCCAACCCGACCAGCAGGTTGAGGCAGGCCAGCGCGGCGGCCCCGGCGCCCGAGGCGACCAGCTTGACCTCCTCGATGTTCTTGCCAAGCAGGCGCAAGCCGTTGCGCACCGCCGCTCCGACGATGATCGCGGTGCCGTGCTGGTCGTCGTGGAAGACGGGGATCTTCATCCGCTCGCGCAGCCGGCGCTCGACCTCGAAGCACTCGGGCGCCTTGATGTCTTCCAGATTGATGCCGCCGAAGGTCGGCTCCAGCGCCGCGACGATGTCGACCAGCCGATCGACGTCGGTCTCGTCGATTTCGATGTCGAACACGTCGATGCCGGCGAACTTCTTGAAAAGGACGCCCTTGCCCTCCATCACCGGCTTGGCGGCCAGCGGGCCGATGGCCCCCAGGCCCAGCACCGCCGTGCCGTTGGTGATGACGCCGACAAGGTTGCCGCGCGCCGTGACCGTGCTGACCTCGGCCGGATCGGCGACGATGACCTCGCAGGCGGCGGCCACGCCGGGGGAATAGGCGAGCGCCAGATCGCGCTGGGTGGCCAACGGTTTGGTCGGCACCACGCTGATCTTTCCGGGCGTCGGAAGGCGGTGATATTCTAGGGCGGCGTCGCGCAGTTCGTCGGACATCAAGTCCTCCCCGGCCAAAAAATGGCGAGGCCCGCACGGTTCTTACCGGCGGGCCTCGGGTTTTGGTGCGGTCGAGAAGACTCGAACTTCCACGGGAGTTACCCCACAGCGACCTCAACGCTGCGCGTCTACCAGTTCCGCCACGACCGCGTTTCCCGATGGGCCAAGCTATGCCCGCCAATGAGGTTGCGTGGGAATACCAAATCGACAACAAAGGTTCAAGCACGGTTTTGGCAAAGGGCGACAACGCGATGGAATGGCGGATCGACGACGCGGCGGTTTCCTACCCCGAGGCCGTCGCTTTGATGGAGGCCCGCGTCCTGGCGATCCGCGAGGGCAGAGCGGACGAGATGGTGTGGCTGGCCCTGCACCCGCCCCTTTACACCGCCGGCACCAGCGCGCGGCCCGAGGATCTGCTCGATCCCGACCGCTTCCCGGTGTTCCAGTCCGGACGCGGCGGCCAATACACCTATCACGGCCCCGGCCAGCGGGTGGCCTATGTGATGCTGGACCTCAAGGCGCGCGGCGGCGACGTGCGGCGCTTCGTCCACGACCTCGAGGACTGGGTGATCCGCGCCCTCGCCCGCTTCGCCGTGAAGGGCGAGCGCCGCGAAGGCCGGGTCGGCATCTGGGTGGCGCGCGGCGGCGGCCGCGAAGACAAGATCGCCGCGATCGGCGTGCGGGTGCGCCGCTGGGTCAGCTATCACGGCATCGCGATCAACGTCGATCCCGACCTCAGCCATTTCGACGGCATCGTGCCCTGCGGCATCCGCGCCCACGGGGTCACCTCGCTGTGGGATCTTGGGCACACCCCGACCATGGCCGAGGTCGACTCCGCGCTGATCGGCGCCTTTGACGAGGTGTTTGGTGAGGATCAGGCGTCCCCGAGAACCGCCACTCCATAGCGGCGTATCATCGGATCGACGGTCACGATGGTCATTCCCTCGTGCCAAGCTTGGGCGACCAGCATGCGATCGAAGGGATCGGAGTGGTGTGGCGGCAACGCGCCGGCCGAGACCGCGTGCCGGATTTCAATGCCGAGCGGCGTGAAGCCGGCTTGGTCGAGGATTGCCGGGAACTGGGCCACCGGGAATTCGAGCTTGCCTATCGCCTGCTTGATGGCGATCTCCCAGGCGGTGACCGCGCTGACGAACACCTCGGACGTCGCATCGGTGATCGCCGCCTTGGCGGAGGCGGGCAATTTCGCATCGTCGGTCACCCACCACAGCAGGATATGGGTGTCGAGGAGGAGCCTCAACCCGCCTCTCCCCGAAAGGCGCGTTCGATGTCCTCGGGCAAGGGCTCGTCGAAGTCGGGCGCGATGTGGACTTTTCCCTTCAGCAGACCGGGCACGCGCGCTTCCCCGCGGGTCTTCAGGGGGGCTAGGCGCGCCAGTGGCCGTCCGGCTTTGGCGATGATGATCTCCTCTCCGGCCGCCGCGCGTTCGACCAATTGGGATAGGTTGGTCTTGGCGTCATAAAGGTTGATTGTTTGCGGCATCACGCGCTCCTGACCAGGGTTGACCAACCATACCATGCCGCCGCACCTCCCGTCGAGCCGCCCCGCCACCCTCGCCCGCAATGCCTCAAAAGGTGTAGGGCGCTTATCCCTTCCTGGCTCTCCCTTCCGCCTTCCTCGCCGTCCCGACCCCGCACCTCCGTGTGACACACTTACCGCGGACCAAGGGAGGCGAGCGTGCCGCAAGAGCTCGACGAGCGTGTCATCCAAGATCTCGAACAGGCGGCCACGGAGCATCTGGCCTGGTTGAAGCGGGTTCATCTGGCCCTCTTGTTTGGGGACGGCGTGCCGGAGGCGCCGGCCGCCCTGCCCGCCACGGTCGAGACGATGGCCCGTCGCGGCCGGGGTGGCGGGGCTGGCGCCTGCGCCAACCGACAGGAGGCGCTGGCCAAGCTGTGCCGGTTGAGGCGGCGGATGCAGGACGAGGCCGTCCATCTGTCCGCCAAGGCGCGCGGTGGCGAAGGGCTGGGCGCCGACGAGTACCTGTCATTCATGGCGACCGTCGAGGCTTATGACCATCAGGCCCGGCTGGTCAGCTCGATGCTGCGCCAGGCGCTGGCCGAGACCGATCCGCTGACCGGCGTCCACAATCGCCAGGGCATGCTGCGCGATCTCGAACGCGAGTGGATGCGCGCCCAGCGCACCGGCCAGCCCTGCTGTCTGGCGATCGCCGATCTCGACCATTTCAAGGCGATCAACGACACCCACGGCCATCCGGCCGGCGACCAGGTGCTGCGCGCCGCCGCCCGCTTCTTCGTGCGCCGCCTGCGGTCCTACGACACGGTCTACCGCTATGGCGGCGAGGAGTTCCTGTTCCTGCTGCCCAACACCGACAACGAGACGGCGCGGCGGGTGCTCGATCGCCTGCGCACCCTGATGGCGCGCCTGCCGGTAAGCGTGGCCGACGGCACCCGGATCACCATCACCGTCTCGATCGGCTTGGCCGCGATGGGCGCCGAGGACGGCCCCGAACAGGCCATCTCGCGCGCCGACGAGGCCTGCTACCGCGCCAAGCACGAGGGCCGCAACCGGGTCTGCGTCGCCAGCGAGGAGCCCCGCCCCACCCCGGCGTCGACATTCGGCGCCGCCATGCCGGTGCCCTTCGGCCGATCGTTCCCGCCCTTCCCCTCGATCAATCCGTTGCTGCCGTGCCGCGGCAACGGCTCGGACGAGGCCGCCCCGCCCTGAGCAGGGCCAGCCCGGCGAGCAGCAGGACCGCCGAGGACGGCAACGGCAGCCCCGGCCCCGCCGCCGCTTGCCAGACGCCGGTGAAGCGGCAGGGAAAGGCGGTCTGGGCGCAGGCGTCCCGGGTCTGGTCGTCGGTGATGAACAAGCCCTCCCAGACGCCCGCCGCGCCGGTCATGTCGAAATCGAAGAACGGGTTGAAATTGGCCAAGCGACCCGAGACCAGCCGGTCGTCCTCGACGACTCCGAACGCCTCAAGGATGGTCGACCCGGTGTCGCGCAGATCGGCCGGCTGGCCACCCACCGAAAGCGCGAACGACACGACGTCGTCCAGGTCGAAGGCGCCCGCCGCCACCGCCGCGTCGTCGAGGACCAACGAGCCGGTGACCGGCTGACCGGGATAGGGCGCGCCGGGATCGGTGAAGGAATCGGTGGCCAGGAAGTCGAAGCGCGTCGCCGCGTCGGCCGATCCGGCCCAAAGCGGCGCCGCCAATAGGATGGCCGCGATACGCATCTCATGCCCTCCGTTGTGGTTCGGAAAGCAAGATGCAGCCACCATGCCAGGGGCGGAAACCCGCCGCCTTGCCCCAGGACGGGCGCGCGCCGCGTCAGAATTCCCGACGCGGCCTCAATTCGTCGAGTTGCGGGACCGGCCCGCGGCGCAGGACCTTGCGCAGCATCAGGCAATGGACCAGGCCCATCATCAGCATCGGCGCGCCGAGAAAAACGGCGCCGCCCAACTCGGTTCCCCCGAGCACGGCGAAGCCGCCGATCAGCACTCCGATCGCGACGAACGCCAAGCTTAGCCCGCAATCTCCCGTCCCGATCATCGTCCGGTCCTCTCCGATCCCGCCGATCGGCAACCATAACCGAACCACCCGATTTCCGGTAATTATACCTTGGTATCAGTCCGCCTTTGGTGGCACCCGATCAGACCATCGACCAGGGCGCGCGCGAACGACGCGGCATCGCAAACCGGCGACGCGGCCAGCCACGGGCGCAGCGCCAACCGCAGCGCCGCGAGTTGATCGAGGTCCGCCGCCAGGGCGCGCGCCCGGCCGATGTAGTCCAGGAAATCCCCCGCGATCAGATCGCCCAATCCGACATTCGAGAGGTGGCTGAAGGAATGGCGACCGGCGAAGGTGCGGCCCGGCCGGGTGACCACCGGCACGCCCATCCACAACGCCTCCAGCGTCGTCAGCCCGCCGGAATAGGGATAGGTGTCCAGCGCCACGTCGATCTCGCCATACTGGGCGAGCAGATCGCCATGCGCCGAGGGGCCGCGCAGATCGAGCCGTTCCGGCCCGATGTTGTGGATGGCGAATTCCCGCGCGATGACCCCCCGCATTTGCGCATCGGCGAGCGGCCGGCATTTCAGCATCAGCCGCGACTCGGGAATGCGATGGAGGATCTGCGCCCAGACCGTCACCGTCTCGGGGCCGATCTTGGCGAAGGCGTTGAAGCAGCCGAAGGTCACCCGGCCGCCGCGGCCCAAGGCCGGCGGCGGCCCGACCGGCGGCGCGTTCGGCGGCGGCGCATAGCAAATGTAGTCGTGCGGCATGCGCAGCACCCGCTCGACATGCAGGTGGTCCTCGGCCTGGGGCGTGTGGAAGCGGTCGCCGACCACCAGATCCATGGCGGAAAGCCCCGTCGTGCCGACATAGCCGGCCCAACTGGCCTGAACCGGCGCGGGTTTGCGGGCGAACACCAGCAGCCGGTTGCGCGCCGTGTGCCCGGCCAGATCGATCAGCGCGTCGATGCCGTCAGCGCGCACCACGCCGGCCAGGGTCTCGTCGTCGAGCCCGCGCACGTCGCGCCAGCGCGGCACGGCGCGTTGCATGCGCCGGGTCAGGTCGTCGATCCGCTCGCGGTCGGAATAGGCGTACAGTTCGACCGCGTCGGGGTCGATCGCCTCGAGCACCGAGCTGGTGAACCAGCCGATTGGATGCGCCCCGAAATCGGCCGACACCAGCCCCAGCCGCAGCTTGCGGCCCGCCAACGGGCGAATCGGCGGTGGTTGGCGGGGCGCCAGCGCGGCGCAGTGGCGGCGGTCGAAGTCGCGATGCGCGTCGAGCAGCGCCTCGGGCGTGACCTCGGACTGGTATTGCATGCAGAACAGCAGGTTGCTGTGCGCCTCGGCGAAGTCCGGCTTGACCGCCAGGGCTTCGCGGAAGGCGTCCAGCGCGTGCACGATGCGGCCCTGGTCGCGCAGCGCGCAGCCCAGATTGTTCCACGCCCCGGCGCTGGGGCGCCGCGCCAGCGCTTCGCGCAGCACGTCCTCGGCGGCGAGCAGGCGGGCTTGCCCCTGCATCAGGGCGCCGAGATCGGCCAGCGCCTCGGACGCCGTCTCGTCCAATTCGGCGGCGCGCCGGTAGCAAGCCTCGGCCTCGTCGACGAAGGCCGACCCGCGATCGTGCAGGACGGCGCCCAGCAGATGGCGGGCGGCGGCCGAGTCGGGATCGGCCGAGACCACGGCGCGGCACAGCGCTTC
>JADFZP010000040.1 GCA_015232485.1 Alphaproteobacteria bacterium | reverse complement strand
TTTCCAAAAAAGGGTGGGAGTGACGGGTTTGAGCGAGCCTGCCGGGCGCAACGCCGATCCCGAGGTCGAGACCTCGCCGGTGGTTGGCGACGAGGTGGCCTACACCACCTGCTACATGTGCGCCTGCCGCTGCGGCATCAAAGTCTATTTGAAGGACGGCCGCGTCCGCTACATCCAGGGCAACCCCAATCACCCGATCAACCGCGGCGTCCTGTGCGCCAAGGGCTCGTCGGGGATCATGACGCAATATTCGCCGGCCCGGCTGACCAAGCCGCTGAAGCGCGTCGGCGAGCGCGGCAAATCGGAATTCGTCGAGATCGAGTGGGACGAGGCGCTGGAGCTGGCCACCGAGTGGCTGGGCGGCATCCGCCGCACCGATCCGCGCAAGCTGGCCTTCTTCACCGGCCGCGACCAAAGCCAGTCGCTGACCGGCTGGTGGGCGAGCCAGTTCGGCACCCCCAACTACGCCGCCCATGGCGGATTCTGTTCGGTCAACATGGCGGCCGGGGGACTGTACTCGGTCGGCGGCTCGTTTTGGGAATTCGGCGAGCCGGACTGGAACCTGACCAAGTATTTCGTGATGTTCGGGGTCACCGAGGACCACGACTCCAACCCGATCAAGACCGGGCTGGGCAAGCTGAAGACCAGGGGCGCCAAGTTCGTCTCGATCAATCCGGTGCGCACCGGCTATTCGGCGATCGCCGACGAGTGGGTGGGCATCCGGCCGGGCACCGACGGCATGCTGGTGCTGGCCATCGTCCACGAGCTGCTGCGGGCCGGCAAGGTCGACATGGACTATCTGGTCCGCTACACCAACATGCCGTGGCTGGTCATCCAGGCCCCCGACACCGCCGAGGACGGCCTGTTCGCCCGCGACGAGGCCGGCAATCCGCTGGCCTGGGACGGCGAGCGCCAAGCCTGCGTCAGCGCGCTGCTGCCCGACGTCAAGCCGGCCATGGTGGGCGATTTCACCCTGCCCGACGGCCGCCGCGCCGTTCCGGCCTTCCAGTTGATGGCCGAGAAGTACCTGTCGCCCGACTATTCGCCCGAGCGCGCCGCGCGCATCACCGGCGTGCCGGCCGACACCATCCGCCGCCTCGCCGCCGAACTGGCGCATGTCGCCTTCGAAGAGGAGATCACGCTCAACGTGCCGTGGACCGACTGGGCGGGGCGTCAGCACGACGTGATGATCGGCCGGCCGGTGTCGATGCACGCGATGCGCGGCATCTCGGCCCATTCCAACGGCTTTCACACCTGCCGCGCCATCCACACGCTGCAGGTGCTGCTCGGCTCGATCGAGGTGCCGGGCGGCTTCCGCTACAAGCCCCCCTTCCCCAAGCCGGTGCCGCCGGCCCAGAAGCCGCGCGGCAAGCTGGGCGAGGTGCGCCCCGGCGAGCCCCTGGGCGGCCCGCCGCTGGGCTTCCCGATGGGGCCCGAGGATCTGCTGGTCGACGAGCGCAACCGCCCCCTGCGCATCGACAAGGCCTATTCCTGGGAAGCGCCGCTGGCCAGTCATGGCCTGATGCACATGGTCATCACCAACGCCTGGAAGGGCGACCCGTACCCGATCGACACGCTGTTTTTGTACATGGCCAACATGGCGTGGAACTCGTCGATGAACACGTCGGCGATGATCCGCATGCTGACCGACAAGGACGACGCCGGCAATTACCGCATTCCCCGGATCATCTATTCGGACGCCTACTTCTCCGAGACGGTCGCCTATGCCGATTTGATCTTGCCAGACACCACCTATCTGGAACGCTGGGACTGCATCTCGCTGCTCGACCGCCCGATCTGCGAGGCGGACGGGCCGGCCGACGCGATCCGCCATCCGGTGGTCAAGCCGGATCGCGACGTGCGGCCGTTCCAAGAGGTGCTGCTCGATTTGGGCGCCCGGCTGGGCCTGCCCGGCATGACCAACGAGGACGGCTCGCCCAAATACCCCGGCGGCTATCCCGACTATCTGGCCAATCACCAGCGCGCCCCCGGCATCGGCCCCCTGGCCGGCTGGCGCGGCAAGGACGGCCGCCGCCATGGCCGCGGCGATCCCAATCCCGACCAGCTCAAGGCGTATATCGAGCACCAGTCGTTCTGGCATTACGAGCTGCGGCCCAGCCAGAAGTACTATAAGATGGCCAATCAGGAGTATCTGGACTTCGCGGTTCACATGGGCTTCATCGGCAAGTCCGAACAGATCGTGATGAACATCTACTCCGAGGTGTTGCAGAAGTTCCGCAACGCGGCGCGCGGCCACGGCAAGGTCCAGCCGCCCGAATCCGAGCGCGCCCGCATCGAGGAATTCTTCGATCCCCTGCCCCTGTGGTACGTGCCGCTCGAGGAACGCCAGACCGACACCGCCGAGTTCCCGATGCACGCGCTGACCCAGCGGCCGATGTACATGTATCACTCGTGGGGCTCGCAGAACGCCTGGCTGCGCCAGATCATGAACCATAACCGTCTGTACATGGCCCGCCAGCGCGCCCGCCAGTTGGGCATCGCCGACGACGATTGGGTTTGGGTGACCAGCCCCACCGGCAGGGTGAAATGCCAGGTGCGGCTGATGGAGGGGGTCAACCCCGACACGGTGTGGACCTGGAACGCCATCGGCAAGCGGGCCGGCACCTGGGGCCTGGACACCGACGTGCCCGAGGCCAAACAGGCCTTCCTGCTCAACCATCTGATCTCCGAGCTGCTGCCGCCGCGCCGCGACGGCTACCGTTACACCAATTCCGACCCGGTGACCGGCCAAGCGGCGTGGTTCGACTTGCGGGTGCGCGTCGAGAAGGCCGAGGCCGCCGAGTTCGGCGAGACCTGGCCGCAATTCGAGCCCATCCCGCGCCCGCCCGGCCTGGGGCCGTCGCCCACCATCAACCGGATGGGCGGCGACAAATGACCAGCTTGCCCGCCTCCACCGAAAAGCGCCTGGGTCTGGTCATCGACCTGGACATCTGCGTCGGCTGCCAAGCCTGCGTCACCAACTGCAAGGAATGGAACACCGGCGGCCATTCGGCGCCGCTGACCGATCTGGCGCCCTATGGCGCCAAGGTCGACGGGGTGTGGTTCAACCGCGTCCACGGCTTCGAGGTGGGCGAGGGCAAGAAAAGCCGCACCGTCCATTTCCCCCGCTCCTGCCTGCATTGCGAGGCGCCCGACTGCGTCACCGTCTGCCCGACGGGCGCGTCCTACAAGCGCTCGGCCGACGGCATCGTGCTGGTCGACCACGACAAATGCATCGGCTGCAAGCTGTGCTCGTGGGCCTGTCCCTACGGGGCGCGGGAATACGACCCCGACGCCGGGGTGATGAAGAAATGCACCCTGTGCATCGACCGCATCTACAACGAACACCTCGAATCGCACGACCGCGTGCCGGCCTGCGTCGCCACCTGCCCGTCGCGGGCCCGCCATTTCGGCGACTTCGCCGATCCCCTCTCGAACGTCTCGAAGCTGGTGCTGGATCGCGGCGGCTACGACCTGATGCCCGAGATCGGCTACAAGCCGACCAACAAATACCTGCCGCCCCGGCCCAGGCGGACCGACGCCCGCGAGGTCGGCGCCGAGCGCGCCTATCTCGAACCCGACATCGACCTCGCCAATCCGCTGCTGCGCTGGGTGAACCAACTGCTGTCGCGCTGAGGAGGACCCCCTTGCATCCCGCCTTTTCGGTGATCTTCTTCACGACCGCGTCCGGGCTGGGCTACGGCATGCTGGCGCTCTTGGGCCTGATGGGTCCGGCCGGCGCCCTGCCGATCGAGCGCTGGTTCGGGGTGACCGCCTTCGGGCTGTCGCTGGCGGCGATTTCGCTTGGGCTTTTGGCCTCGACCTTCCATCTCGGCCACCCCGAGCGGGCTTGGCGGGCGGTGGCGCAGTGGCGCTCGTCCTGGCTGGCGCGCGAGGGCGTGATGGCGATCGCCACCTATGTCCCGGCGGGGCTGTTCGCCCTGGGCTGGGTGGTGCTGGAAACCTCGGGCGGAGCGTGGGGCGGGCTGGGCGTGCTGGCCGCGATCTGCGCCGGGCTGACGGTGGCGGCCACCTCGCTGATCTATCGCAGCCTGAAGACCATCCATCAATGGCACAACGGCTTCACCATGCCGGCCTATCTGCTGCTCGGCCTGGGCACCGGGGCGCTGGCGCTGCAAGCCCTGCTGCACCTTTTCGGCGAGCCGCGCGCCGCCGTCGCGGCGGTGGCGCTGGGCGCCGGTCTGGCCGGCTGGGCGGTGAAATGGGCCTATTGGCGCTTCATCGACGAAAGCCGCGCCCGCAGCACCGCCGAGACCGCCACCGGCCTGAAGGGGGGGCGGGTCCGCCTGCTCGACCCGCCGCACACCCAGGACAATTTCCTGCTCAAGGAGATGGGATACCGCGTTGCGAGAAACCATTCCCGCCGTCTGCGCCTGATCGCCCAGTTCGCCGGCTTCGCGCTTCCGCTGGCCCTGACGGTGGCCGCGCTGACCCTTCCCACCCTGCCGGCGGCGATGGCCGCGGTGCTCGCCGCGCTGTCCGGCGGGCTTGGCGTGGTGGTCGAGCGTTGGCTGTTTTTCGCCGAGGCGCGGCATGCCGTGACGCTTTTCTACGGCGCGTCGACGGTTTGACGTCCCTAGCCGTTACGCTTTTTCGACTTGACTAAGGTCCCTGCTAGCCCGCATTGTTTTACAAATCAATAACGTGATTACGGTCCCAGAAAGCCTTGGGGAAGCGCGGCGCCCGAAGCCGAGTTCACCAAAAGCGAGGTAAGCGACCCAATGCCGGCGGGCTCACCGCCGGGGGGAACGAGGTCGCGCCCGGCTGGGATCGGGCACGCGCATTCGGTGATTGTAAAACAGGGAGGTAAGACGAATGAAGCGAACGACGAGCCTGCGCCAGATTCTGGCGACGACGGCCTGCGCGGCCGTGCTGGCGTTCGGGGGCGCGGCCTCGGCGGCCGACCCCGAGATGCTGTCCAACGCCTGCGCCGGCTGCCACGGCACCGACGGCACCAGCGCCGGCCCCGCGACACCGACCATCGCCAATCTGTCGGTCGAATACTTCGTCGAGATGATGAAGGGCTACAAGGCCGGGACGCGCCCGTCGACCGTGATGGCCCGCATCGCCAAGGGCTATAGCGACGAAGAGATCCAGGCGATGGCCGGCTACTTCCAGCAGCGCCCCTTCGGCCGCCCCGAGCAGGTCGTCGACGCCGCCAAGGTCAAGACCGGCAAGTCGCTCGCCAAGAAGTACTGCGAGTCCTGCCACGAGGACGAAGGCAAGGTCGGCGAGGGCGTCGGCGTCCTGGCCGGTCAGAAGCTGCCCTATATGCAGTATTCGGTCTCCGACTTCCTGGACGGCAAGCGCCAGATGGAGAAGCGCCAAGCCAAGAAGTTCGAAGAACTCAAGGCCGATCACGGCGACGCCGGCTTCGAAGCCGTGCTGAACTACTATGCCGGCGTGAAGTGAGGGGGGCACAAAAGATGTTCGAGACCGATCGTCGTACATTCGTCAAGCTGACCGGCGGCGCCGCGGTGGCCGCCGGGATCTCTGGATTTCCCCACATCGCCAAGGCGGCCGGCGGCAAGGTCGTCGTCGTGGGCGGCGGCCCGGCCGGCGCCACGGCCGCCAAGTACATCAAGCGCGGCGACGCCTCCGTCGACGTCACGCTGATCGAGGCGAACCCCGAATATCACACCTGCTTCATGAGCAACGAGGTGATCGGCGGCGAGCGGAGCATCGATTCGATCCGCGTCAGCTATGACGGGCTGAAGAAGCACGGCGTCAATGTCGTCAACGACTTGGTGGTCGGCATCGACCCGGTGGCCAAGAAGGTCACCACCAAGGGCGGCCAGACCTTCGCCTATGATCGTTGCGTCGTCGCCCCCGGCATCGACTTCAACTACGGCGCCATCGAGGGCCACAGCGAAGCGGCCACCGCGACCATTCCGCACGCCTGGAAGGCCGGTCCGCAGACCGTGCTGCTGCGCAAGCAGCTCGAAGCCATGCCGGATGGCGGCACCGTGATCGTCGTCGCCCCGCCCGAGCCGTTCCGCTGCCCGCCCGGGCCGTACGAGCGGGCCAGCATGATCGCCCACTACCTGAAGGCCAACAAGCCGAAGTCGAAGGTTCTGATCCTCGACGCCAAGGACGCCTTCTCGAAGCAGAAGTTGTTCGAGCAGGCCTGGACCAAGTTCTACGGCTTCGGCACGCCCAACAGCATGATCGAGTGGGTCGCGGCCGGCAAGAACGGCAAGGTCAGCAAGCTGCACGCCGCCGACATGATGGTCGAGACCGATTTCGACAAGATCAAGGGCGACGTCATCAACCTGATTCCGCACCAGAAGGCCGGAAAGATCGCCTTCGACGCGGATCTGGTGAACGACAAGGGTTGGTGCGGGGTCAACAAGAAGACCTTCGAATCGTCGAAGCACCCCGGCATTCACGTGCTGGGCGACGCCTCGGACGCCGCCACCATGCCCAAATCGGCCTATTCGGCCAACAGCCAGGCCAAGGTCGCGGCATCCGCCGTGCTGGCCCTGATGTCGGGCAAGACCCCGGCCAATCCCAGCTACATCAACACCTGCTACTCGGTGGCCGGCAAGGATCACTGCTTCTCGGTGGCCGCCGTCTACAAGTACAACGACGCCGAAAACAAGATCGTCGGCGTCGAGGGCGCGGGCGGCCTGTCGCCGCTCGACGCGTCCGAGAGCGACCGCAAGCGCGAGCTGATGTTCGCGCACAGCTGGTTCTCGAACGTGGTCAAGGATTGCTGGGGCTGAGACCTTGAAGCGTCTTGTCGCCCCGACGCGGTCGGGGCGACAGGGCGCGACATTCAAGCATCTGGATCAGTGAATGGCCCCCGCCCTTCCGGGGCGGGGGCCTTCTTGTTGGACGACATGAGAAGGACGAAGGCGGCTGCCCAGGCGTGGGGTTGGGGAACACCATAGGGGCCATGAGAAAACAAACAAAAGCACGGGAGTGAAGCGGTGATTCGCTTGTGGCGCTGGTTCATGCGCCCCAGTCAAAAATATGGCTGGGGATCGTTCTTCATCGTTGGCGGCTTGGCGATGGCCCTTTTCGTCGGCGGCTTCAATATCTTCGCCGACTACACCAACCGGCTGGAATTCTGCATCTCGTGCCACGAGATGGAGGATGGCGCCTTCGCCGAGTACAAGAAAAGCATCCACTACGCCAACCGGACGGGCGTGCGCGCCGTGTGCAGCGACTGCCACGTCCCCAAATCCTTCGTGCCCAAGCTGGTGGCGAAGGTGATGGCCTCGAAGGACGTCTGGCACACCATCCTGGGCACCATCGACACGGCCGAGAAATACGAGGCGCAACGCCTGACCATGGCCCAACGGGTGTGGACCAAGATGGAGGCGACCGAGTCGCGCGAGTGCAAGGGCTGCCACGACTTCCAGGCCATGAACCTCGACGAGCAGGGGCGGCGCGCCCAGAAGAAGCACCCGGCGGCCAAGGATGAAGGCAAGCACTGCATCAACTGCCACAAGGGCGTGGTGCACGAGATGCCCAAGGACTACGAGGGCGACTAGGGTACCTAAGCCACCATTTCGCCGTCATGCCCGTGCTTGCCCCTGGGACCGTGGATGGCCGGATCAAGTCCGGCCATGACGAACCGGAAGGGGGCCACGCAATTCCAGAGCCGGTTCCGTTTGAGCGGAACGCAGGCTCTCGTCGTCGAGGGGAGCTTTTTCGATGTCCATCGGTTCCACGCGCCCGCGGCTCGTTCCGCTGCTGCTCGCCATCGTCCTGGGGCTGACCGGCCCCGCCGCCGCCGACGAGGTGCTTTCGTCGATCGCCCGCGGGGGCCGGCTGTATGACGGCTGGTTCAAGGAGATCGGCGAGGCGCCGCCGGTCGCGTCGCATCCGTCCTACCCCACGGGGCACGAGTTCCGCCCCGAGCGCTTCTGGCGCTGCGTCGAGTGCCATGGCTGGGACTACAAGGGCAAGGATGGCGCCTTCGCCGAGGGCGACCTGCGGACCGGCATCAAGGGCATCGACGGCATGAAGGGCGCCGAGCCCGCCAAGATCGTCGAGATCCTGCGCGACGCGCGGCACGGCTATGGCGATTACCTGAACGATACCGACCTTTCGGACCTCGCCAATTTCGTCGCGCTGGGCCAGATCGACATGTCGACGGTGATCGATCCCGCGAAGCGACTCGCGCAGGGCGACAAGGAGGCCGGGACGGTTCTGTACCAGACGATTTGCGCCAATTGTCACGGCAATGACGGCCAGCAACTGATCGACGCGCCGCCGCTGGGCGACTTCGCGCGCGAAAATCCCTGGCATTCGTTGCACAGCATCATGAATGGCCACCCCAATGGCAGCATGCCGCCGCTGCGCGCCCTGGACATGCGGAAGCTGGTCGACGCGCTGGCCTATATCCAGACGCTGACGACGCGCGAGCCGATGTCTTCGGTACTGCGCGGCGGACGCCTTTACGACAACTGGTACAAGGAGTCGGGACGCCAGGTTCCGGCCGGGCCGCATCCCGCCTATCCGGTCGGCAAGTCGTCGGCGGTCGAGCCGCGCTCGACCTGGCGCTGCAAGGAATGCCACGGTTACGATTACAAGGGCAAGGACGGCACCTACGCCGAGGGCCCGCACCGCACCGGCATTTCCGGTGTGATGTCCTGGACCGGCGCCACCCAGAAAAGCATCATCGCCGTGCTGAAGGACCAGACGCACCGCTTCGGCGGCCTGATGCCCGAGCGCGATCTGCTCGACATCGCCAATTTCCTCAGCCGCGGCCTGATCGACATGGACTTGGCGATTGACCGCGCCACCAAGCGGATCAACGGCGACGCCCACAAGTACGAGGCGCATTTCCAGACCATATGCGCCACCTGCCACGGCAAGGACGGAACGATGGTTCGCACCATGCCGCCGCTCGGCCGCGTCGCCTCCGAGGATCCCTGGCGCAGCCTGCACAACCTTCTGAACGGCCATCCGGGCGACCCGATGCCGGCTTTGCGGGCGCTCGATGCGGAAATACTGAATGGCATCCTTGCGTTTACGCAAACCCTGCCGACGCGCCGCTAGGTTCCTAACATAGGCTTTCCTGCTATACTGTCCGTCGGCAGAATGCGACCGCCGGCCTTTGACAAGGGTTTTGTGAAATGACCAGTGCCGAACCGATCGACATCCTTCTGGTCGAAGACAATCCGGGTGACGCGCGGCTGGCGGTCGAGGCGCTCAAGGAAGGGCGCGTCGAAACCAAGCTGCATGTCGTCCCCGATGGGGTCGAGGCGATGCGGTTCCTGCGTCGCGAGGACACCTATCGCGACTGCCCGCGTCCGCATGTGATCCTTCTGGACCTCAATTTGCCGCGCAAGGATGGCCGGCAGGTTCTGGCCGAGGTGAAAAGCGACGCCGATCTGAAGCGCATCCCGGTTGTCGTGCTGACCACCTCGCAGGCCGAGCAGGACATTCTGAAAAGCTATGAGTTGCACGCCAACTGCTACATCGCCAAGCCGGTCGACCTGGACCAGTTCATCACCGTCATCAAGGCCATCGAGGACTTCTGGTGCACCATCGTGAGGCTGCCGCCCCGCTGAAAGTGGGCATCTCATGACCGAACCGATTCACGTTCTGCTGGTCGAGGACAATCCGGGGGACGCCCGTCTCGTGCGCGAGATGCTGAGCGAGGGCGACTCCGGCGGCCGTTTCCGCATCGAAGACGCCGCCACCATGGCGACCGCGCTTGAAGCCCTGGGCGAGCGCGAATTCCAGGTCGTGCTGCTCGACCTCTCTTTGCCCGACAGCCAGGGCCTGGACACCGTCGCCCAGATCCGCCGGGCGCGGCCGACTTTGCCGATCGTCGTGTTGACCGGCCTCGCCGACGAGGAAATGGCGGTGCGCGCCGTGCAGGGCGGCGCCCAGGATTATCTCGTCAAGGGCCAGGGCGAAGGCTGGGTGATCCGCCGCGCCATCCGCCACGCCCTGGAGCGCCTGCGTTTCGAGCATGCGCTGCGGTCCAACGAAGCGGAGCTGCGGGTCATCTTCGAAGGCGCCGCCACCGGCATCGCGCTGGCCGGCCGCGACGGCACGTTGCTCAAGATCAACCCGGCGCTTCAGTGGATGTTGGGCTCGCCCGATCCCGAGCGGTGCGGCATCCACGATTTCGCCGCCGCCTGCGCCTGCGGCGACAACCAAGCCTGCGAGACCGAACTGCGTGTGGTCCGCCCCGACTTTGAGACCCGCTGGGTGAAGGTCACCGTCTCGCCCGCCCATGGCGGGGCTCAGGACCCCGTTCGCGTGGTGATGGTCGAGGACTTCACCGAGCGCCGCGCCATGGAGGAACGGCTGCGCCTGTCGGCGCGCGTGCTGGAAAGCACCAACGAGGGCGTCTTGGTGACCGACGCGGGACAGCGCATCGTCCATGTCAACCCGGCCTTCACCCGCCTTACCGGCTACGCCGCCGACGAGGTGATCGGAGCTAAGCCGTCGGTGCTCGCCTCGGGGCGCCATGCGCCCGATTTCTACGCTTCGATGCACCACGTCCTGAACCACGTCGGAAGCTGGCAGGGCGAGATCTGGAACCGCAAGAAGTCCGGCGAGATGTTCGCCGAGTGGCTGAACATCTCGGCGGTGCGCGACGAAGCCGGCCAAGTCACCCATTACGTCGCGGTGTTCTCGGACATCACGCTGCGCAAGCGGAACGAGGAGAGGCTGAACCACCAGGCCAATCACGACCCGCTGACCAATCTGCCCAACCGCACCTTGTTCCACGAACGGCTGAACCGCGCCCTGGCCCGCGCCGCCCGCACCCGCCAGACGGTGGCGCTGCTGTTCATCGACCTTGACCATTTCAAGGAGGTCAACGACAGCCGCGGCCATCTGGTCGGCGACATGCTGTTGCAGGCGGTGGCCGAGCGGCTGGGTTCCAGCACGCGGCAGGGCGACACCGTGGCCCGGTTGGCCGGCGACGAATTCACCGTCATCTTGGAAGACATCGTCGATTTCCGCGACGCCGCCGTGGTCGCCCAGAAGATGGTCCGCCGCTTGGCCGAGCCTTTCGAACTGGGCGGCCAGCGCCTTTCGCTGACCACCAGCGTGGGCATCGCCCTGTTCCCGTCCGACTCGACCGACGGCCATTCGCTGCTGCGCAAGGCCGACGAGGCGATGTACCGGGCCAAGAAGCAGGGCAAGAACGGCTACCAGTTCCACGACGAGACCCTGAACGTCCAAGCCTTCGAGCGTCTGGCGCTGGAAAGCAGCCTGCGCCACGCCCTCGATCGCGACGAGTTCACCCTTTATTATCAGCCGATCCATGAAACCGCCACGGGCCGGATCGTCGCCGCCGAGGCGCTGCTGCGCTGGAATCATCCCGAGGCCGGGCTGGCGCTGCCCGCCCAGTTTTTGAGCGCCGCGCTGGAGGCCGGCCTGATGCTGCCGATCGGCCGCTGGGTGCTGACCGCCGCCTGCCGCCAACTGGCGCTTTGGAAGGCCTCGGGGCTGGACATCCGGTTGTCGATCAATCTCGCCCATCAACAGCTTCACCAGTTCGATCTGGTCGAGACCATCGCCGAGACCTTGCGCCAGACCGGCGCCGACCCCGCCCGGCTGGAAATCGAACTGGCCGAAGGCGCCCTGTTCGGGGCCGAGCGGACCCAAGAGGCGTTGCCCGTGCTGCAACGGCTGCGCGGCCTGGGCGTGCGCGTCTCGGTCGACGACTTCGGCACCGGCTATTCCTCGTTCGGTCAGTTGCGGCGGCTGCCGCTCGACGCGCTGAAGATCGACCAATCCTTCGTGCGCGACATCGGCAACGACGCCGACGACGCCCGCATCATCACCGCCATCGTGGCGATCGCCCATTCGCTGCGCCTGGGCGTGATCGCCGAAGGGGTGGAAACCAGCGAACAGCTCGCCTTCCTGCGTCGCCAGAAATGCGAGTTGGCGCAGGGCTTCCTATTCAGCCGGCCGATGCCCATACGTGATTTCGACCTGCTCGTTGCGAAGCCGGCCACCGTGCCGGCCTGACGGAGAACGGCATCCATGAAACTCGTCCGCCACGGCGAAAGGGGCGCCGAACGTCCCGCCTTGATCGATGACCAGGGCACCTTGCGCTATTTGTCCGGCCACATCGGCGACATCACGCCGCAGACGCTGTCACCGCAGGGCCTTGACGCCCTGCGCCGTCTCGATCCCGCCACCCTGCCGGCGATCTCGGGCCGGCCGCGGCTGGGCGTGCCGCTGGCCGGCATCGGCAACGT
Source organism: Alphaproteobacteria bacterium (assembly GCA_015232485.1). Lineage (GTDB taxonomy): Bacteria > Pseudomonadota > Alphaproteobacteria > Rhodospirillales > Magnetospirillaceae > JADFZP01. Next base: position 1,675 of record JADFZP010000040.1, on the reverse strand, counting down.
GATCGGCATCGGCCTCAACTATCGCGACCACGCCGCCGAGGCCAATCTGCCGGTGCCCACCGAGCCGATCGTCTTCAACAAGCACACCGGCTCGCTGTCCGGCCCCAACGACCCGATCGTGATGCCGCGCGGCGCCACCAAGCTGGATTGGGAGGTCGAACTGGGCGTGGTGATCGGCAGCTTCGCCCGCCATGTCAGTCCCGCCGACGCCCTGTCCCACGTCGCCGGCTATGTGGTCTGCCACGACGTCTCGGAACGCGCCTTCCAGTTCGACCGCGGCGGCCAGTGGGTGAAGGGCAAGTCATCGCCCACCTTCTGCCCGGTCGGCCCCTGGCTGGTCACCGCCGACGAGATCCCCGATCCCCAGGCCCTGGGCCTGTGGTGCGAGGTCAACGGCACCATGCGTCAGAGTGGCTCGACGTCTCAGATGATCTTCGACGTCGCCACCCTGATCTCGCATCTGTCGCAATTTATGACGCTGCTGCCCGGCGACCTGATCGCCACCGGCACCCCGGCCGGCGTCGGCTGGGGCAAAGGCACCTTCCTCGCCCCCGGCGACGTGGTCCGCCTAGGCGTCGACGGCCTGGGCGAGCAACGCCAGGAAATCGTGGTCGAGCGGTAAGAGCGACGTCACCCCACCGGCCGGGTCGCGCTCCACAGCCAGGCGCGGGTGTCCTCGTCGACCAGCGGCCCGATCTCGTCGAACACGCGGGCGTGATAGGCGTCCAGCCAGCGACGCTCGGCGGCGGCCAGCAGATCGGCCTCGATCAGGGCGCGGTCGATCGGCGCCAGGGTCAGGGTCTCGAAGCCGAGGGTCGGCGGCCGTTCGACCACCGCCACCAGATTTTCGATGCGGATGCCATAGGCGCCAGTCTGATAATAGCCGGGCTCGTTCGACAGGATCATGCCGGGCGCCAGCGCCACCCGGTTGCCGAGCTTGGCGATGCGCTGCGGTCCTTCGTGGACGCCCAGGAAGCTGCCGACCCCATGGCCGGTGCCATGGTCGTAGTCCAGCCCCTCGTCCCACAAGGCGCGGCGGGCGAAGGCGTCGAGCTGCGATCCCGTGGTGCCGACCGGAAAGCGCGCCGTGGCCAGGGCGATATGGCCCTTCAGCACCAGGGTGAAGCGGTGGCGTTCCTCGGCTCCCGGCGCGCCGATCGCCAGGGTACGGGTGACGTCGGTGGTGCCGTCGAGATATTGCCCCCCGGAATCGACCAGATACAGCATGCCCTCCTCGAGCCGGCGGTCGGTGCGCGGCGTGGCGTGGTAATGGACGATCGCGCCATGCGGCCCCGCCCCCGAGATGGTCGGGAAGCTGGGGCCTTGGAACCGCTCGCCGCCCTGGCGGAAGGCGAGCAGCCGGTCGGACGCCTCGATCTCGCCAACACCCGGCGCCGCCCGGCTCAACCAGGCGAGAAACTGGACCAGCGCCGCCCCGTCGCGGCGGTGGGCGGCGCGCATTCCGGCCAACTCGATGGGGTTCTTGATCGCCTTGGGCAGGGCGCAGGGATCGCCGCCGCGATCAATGCGGGCGCCGGCGCGCTCCAGCCGATCGACGATCCACGCCGCCGTGCCGGCCGGGTCGATGCGCACCACGCGCCCCGCCAGGGTGTCAAGCGCCACGCCCAGTTCCTCGGGGTCGCGCGCCCGCACCGATCCGCCCAGATGCGCGTCG
>JADFZP010000039.1:3345-13993 GCA_015232485.1 Alphaproteobacteria bacterium | reverse complement strand
CGCTTCCTCGATTCGTTGGAGCGACTGGTTCAGGACGTGCGGCGGGGGCGCTGACTCTATTTTTAGTCGTCATTCCCGCGAAAGCGCTAGGGGATGCACACATCTCGGACCTCCAACGTCATACCCGCGAAAGCGGGTATCCATGCCGGCGCATCAACCGCGAAAGTGGCATGATCTCTTTGACGAAGCGGCCAAAGAGCACCACGATCAGATGGATGCCCGCTTTCGCGGGCATGACGGCCAAAATCAGCGAGTTGGAAATCTGGATTCGGAGATCTTCACTCGGCGCCACGCGATGTGTGCATGCCCTAGCGCGAAAGCGGGAATCCATTGCGCCGCGGGGGTGACGAGCCAAGGAAGGCGGAAGCGGCGGACTAAACCCTGGCGAAGCGGCCTTCGGTGTCGAGCGAGGCGAGAATTCCCAGCTTGTCTTCAAGGTCCACCAGACGGTCGACCGCTTTGCCGGTGCTTTGAACCATGGCGCGTTCGGCTTGGGGCAGGTTGTCCAATCCGCCCAACGCGTTGAGGTTGGTCTTCAGGGTCGCCAAGGTGCCTTGCAGGCGGGTGGCGAGGCCCAGCGGATAGGGCGCCCCCTTGAGGACGCCGTCGGCGCGGTCGCCGATGCGGCGAATCTTCTCGACCATCAGGCCGACGCCCATCTCCTGCAAACGGCCTCGCAGTTCATCGAGGCCGGCCTGAAGGTGGCGGCGGAATTCCGTCTCGACGCTGGAACTGATCTGGTAGACCGCCAGGGCCATCAGATTGCACATGCGCTCGGAGGCTTCGAACAGGGCTTCCTTGACTTGGCGCTCGCGCGGCCCGTCGCCTTCGGCGAGTCGCAGCCTTTCGCGCCAGACTTCCAGTTCGGCCGCCACTTCCTTTGCCGATCTCAGCGTGATCGCGGCTTGGCGCTCTTCCGGTGTGTCGGGGGACACGATACGGGCCTGTGCGTTCATAGCCAAACCTCCTCCGCGGGGGATTTTCCCCTCTGCTGTGGGTCATTATAGACTCCCCGCGCGGAGTGTCACATGTGGTTAGGTATGAGCATTTATGATTCTTAAGTATACGTCCACCAAGCCGACGAGAAAAACTTCGCTCGACTTTGCTGGCAATTTTATGAGGTTTGTCACCGCAGGCGCGAGAGTGCCTCCGCCAGCTTCGCGCGAGCCGATTCGTACTCGTCGCGACGCTCGCGCTGCTCGTCCACGACTTCGGGGCGCGCCTTGGCGACGAAGGCCTCGTTGCCGAGCTTGGCGTCGATGCGGGCGATCTCGCCTTCCGCCTTGGCGACTTCCTTCTCCAGCCGAACCCGCTCCTTGGCGAGGTCGACGACGTCGGCGATCGGCAGAATCGCGCTGGCCTCGTCGACCACCACCTGGACCGAGCCGTCCGGCGGATCGCGATCCGACACCTCGACCCCGGACAGGCGGGCCAGACTGGCGACCACCTCCTTGTTGGCGTAAAGCCGCGCCCGCGTGATTTCGTTGGCGCCCTTGATGATCAGGGGAATGCGCGCGCCGGGCGGCACGTTCATTTCCGAGCGCACCGAGCGCACCGCCTGGATCAGTCGCACCACCCAATCCATTTCGGCGTCGGCTTCGCGATCGGCGATGGCGCCGTATTCCGGCCAGCGGGCCGAGATCAGGCGCCCCGAGCGGTCGGGCGCCATCTGCTCCCACAATTCCTCGGTGATGAAGGGCATGAAGGGATGCAGCATGTGCAGGATCTGGTCGAACACCCAGGCCGCCGTGGCGCGCGTCTCGGCCTTGGCGATGGCGTCGTCGCCCGCCAGGATCGGCTTGGCGAATTCCAGATACCAATCGCAGAAGGTGTTCCAGGTGAACTGGTAAACGGCGTTGGCGGCGTCGTTGAAGCGGTAGCCGTCCAGCGCCACGACGATGCGGCCCGAGGTCTCGGCGACCTTGCCGACAATCCAGCGGTTGACCTTCTCGGCGACCCGGCCGGGATCGAAACCGGGGTCGACCGCGCATTCGTTCATCTGGCAAAAGCGCGCCGCGTTCCACAGCTTGGTGGCGAAGTTGCGATAGCCCTCGACGCGGCTTTCCGCCAGCTTGAGATCGCGCCCTTGCGCGGCCAGCGCGGTCAGGGTGAAGCGCAGCGCGTCGCAGCCGAACTTCTCGATCAAGTCGAGCGGGTCGATGACGTTGCCCTTCGACTTCGACATCTTCTGGCCCTTCTCGTCGCGGACCAGGGCATGGATGTAGATGTCGCGGAAGGGAACCTCGCCCATGAAATGAAGGCCCATCATCATCATGCGGGCGACCCAGAAGAAGATGATGTCGAAGCCGGTGACCAGGACGTCGGTCGGATAGTAGCGGTCGAGCGCCGGCGTCTGGTCGGGCCAGCCCAGCGTCGAGAACGGCCACAGCGCCGACGAGAACCAGGTGTCGAGCACGTCGGCGTCGCGCACCAGTTCGACCGGCCGGCCATAATGCTTGGCCGCCGCCGCCGCCGCCTCGTCCTCGGTCAGCTCGACGAAGAAGGCGCCGTCCGGCCCATACCAGGCCGGCACCTGATGGCCCCACCAGATCTGGCGCGAGATGCACCAGGGCTGGATGTTGCGCATCCATTCGTAATAGGTGTTCTCCCAGTGCTTGGGCACGAAGCGGGTGCGCCCTTGCTCGACCGCCTCGATGGCCGGCTTGGCCAGGGTGGCGGCGTCGACGAACCACTGATCGGTCAGCCAGGGCTCGATCACCACGCCCGAGCGGTCGCCATAGGGGACCATGTGCCCGTGCGGCTCGATCTTTTCGAGCAGGCCGAGCGCTTCGAATTCCTCGACCACCTTCTTGCGGGCGACGTAGCGGTCAAGGCCGCGATAGGCCTCGGGCGCCTCGTCACTGATCCGCGCGTCGCGGTCGAGCACGTTGATCATCGGCAGGTCATGCCGGCGGCCGACCTCGAAGTCGTTGAAATCGTGGGCCGGGGTGATCTTCACCGCGCCGGTGCCCTTGGTGGGGTCGGAATACTCGTCGGCGACGATCGGGATGGCGCGGCCGACGATCGGCAGGATCACCTTGCGGCCGACCAGATGGCGATAGCGCTCGTCCTCGGGATGCACGGCCACCGCCGTGTCGCCCAGCATGGTCTCGGGCCGCGTGGTGGCGACGACGATGTGTTCCCCGCTTCCCTCGATCGGGTAGCGCAGATGCCACATGTGGCCCTTGACCTCGCGCTGCTCGACCTCGAGGTCGGAAATCGCGGTGTGCAGCTTGGGGTCCCAATTGACCAGCCGCTTGTCGCGATAGATCAGGCCCTGCTTGTAAAGATCGACGAACACCTTGCGGACGGCCTGCGACAGGCCCTCGTCCATGGTGAAGCGCTCGCGCTCCCAGTCGGGCGAGGCGCCCAGGCGGCGAAGCTGGCGCGTGATGGTGCCGCCCGATTCGCCCTTCCAGCGCCAGACGCGCTCGATGAAGCCGTCGCGGCCGAGATCGTGGCGGGTCTTCTGTTCGGCGGCCAATTGGCGCTCGACCACCATCTGGGTGGCGATGCCGGCATGGTCGGTGCCCGGCTGCCACAGCGCGTCGCGCCCGCGCATGCGCGCGAAGCGGATCAGCACGTCCTGCAGCGTGAAGGTCAGCGCGTGGCCCATATGCAGGCTGCCCGTCACATTGGGCGGCGGCATCATGATGGTGTAGGGCTTCGCTTGGTGATCGTGGCCGGCCGCGAAGGCGCCCGACTGTTCCCACAGCGCATAGTGCTTGGCTTCGACCTCGGCGGGGCGATAGGTCTTGTCCAGCATGCCGAACCTTCCTTCTCATATTGAAAATGGAAACGGCCGCCCGCAAGCGGGCGGCCGAATGCGGAACGATGGTCTTAAAGCTTTTCGGCTCGGGTTACCATCCGCTCGATCTCTTTCTTGACGATGCGCTCGACCATGTAGGGCAGGTTCTGGTCCATCCATTCCTTGAGCAGTTGCTTCAGGATTTCGCGGACCATGTCTTCGAGCGTGACGCCGCCATAGCCCAGACCGATGCCGCGCTCGCGCGCCACCGAGCGGGCCAATTCGGCCAGCGCCGAGACCCCCGCTTCGCGCGTCGGCGGCGAGATGTACTCGTCCTCGGGCTCGGGCATCGCCTGGAACACCGGCTGCGCTCTGGGCGGCGGAGGCGGCGGAGGCGGCGGCGGCGGCGGGGGTTCCGGCTCGGGCTCGGGTTCCGGTTCGGGGTCGGCGTCGATCCCGAACTGCGAGAAATCGAACGGCTCGTCCTCGACGTCGTCCATGACCATGTCGTCGGTCAGTTCGAGGATGTCCTCTTCCGGCTCGGGCTCGGGCTCGGGCTCGGGCTCGGGTTCCGGCTCGGGCTCGGGTTCCGGCTCGGGCTCGGGCTCGGGCTCGAACATAAAGGGATCGGGCTCGGGCTCGGGCTCCGGCTCGGGAGGCGGCGGCGGTGGCGCCGGCGCGGGCGCCTTGGGCTCCTCGGCCTCGTCCTCGGAAAGAATCCGGCGGATCGACGCCAGGATGTCTTCCATGGACGGTTCTTGTTGTGACTTGTCGTCGCTCATGCGCGGAACCCGCTCGCCTATGCTATGGGGTCATTTCTTCTGAGCCGTGCTCTCATCGGGGCCGATATCGCCGCCGAACCACTTGCCGCGCACTTCGCGGTAATGGACGGTCGGATCGAACACCGGCACCGGCAGCCCCAAGGTCTGCGCGGTGAGTTGCCCCATCGACGCCTTGAGCTGGAAAGCGGTCACCACCTCGTCGCGCTGCGCCCGCACCAAGCTGACCCGCGCGTCCATCAATTCCTGCTCGGCGTCCAGGACGTCGAGCACCGTGCGCGAGCCCACCTGCGCCTCGCGCTGCACGCCTTCCAGGGCGATCTGCGCGGCCTTGATCTGGGCGGCGAAGGATTCGGTGCGGGCCTGCGAGGTCACCAGATTTTCCCAGGACTGCGACGCCGACTCGATGGCGTCGCGGCGGGTCTCGTCGACCTGGATGCGGCGCTGACCCGCGACGTGCTTTTGCTGGCGCAGGCGGCCATAGGTGGCGCCGGCCTGGTAGAGCGGCACCGTCACCTCGATCGCCGCGGCGGCGGTCTCGGTGCGGCCGCCGGCCAGCGACGCGTTCTCGGAACGGCCCAAATCGCCGGTCAGGGCGATGCTGGGCAGCAATTCGCCGCGCACCAGATCGACGCCGTGCACCGCGGCCAACGCGTTCTGCTCGGCGGACAGCACGGCGGGGTTCTGGCTGATCGCCGCGGCGACCGCCTGCTCAAGCGCGGTCACGCCCACTTTGGGCGGGTCGATCGGCTTGACGCTGCCGGCCGGGATGCCGACGGCGTTCTCGAACGCGGCGCGCGAGGTCTTCAGATTGCCCTCGGCCTGCACCCGGTCGGCGATCGAGCGGGCCAGCCGGGCCTCGGCCTGGGCGACGTCGGTCAGGGTGATCTCGCCCACCCGGAAGCGGTCGCGGGTGGCGTCGAGCTGACGGCGCAGCACCTGCACGTTGTTGATGTTGAGTTCAAGCACCGCCTGATCGCGCACCACGTTCATATAGGCGACGATGGCGTCGAACAGCACCGCCTGCTCGGTTCCTTGCAGGGCGGCGCGCTGCGCCAGCACGGTGCTTTCCGCCTGATCGACGGCGGCCATCGTGCGGCCGCCGGAAAACAGCGGCTGGCTGGCCGACAGCGACACGGAACGCGGCGAGAGGGTGCCCCTGGTCCCCGCCACGTCGACGCGGGTCTTGCCGGCTTGGCCGCCCAGCGAGACGGTGGGGCGCCAGCCCGACAGCGCCACGGGAACGTTCTCGTCGACCGCGCGCAACTGGGCGCGCGCCGCGAGCAGGGTGGGATGGCTGAGATATGCGGTGGCCAACGCCTCTTCCAGCGTCTGCCCACGGGCCGCGCCCGCGCCGGTGGTCGCCAGCAAGGCGGCGGTCAGCAAACCCATCGTGCGTTTCATTCGACAAACCCCCATGGCGTCCCTGACCCCGGCGGCCGGCCGCGACAAGAACACAGTAGATTACACAATAACTTGGATGAATGAATCATCAAGAAGATTGCGCGCGAAAAGGTGGCCCTTTCCCCGCCCGCGCGCGTCTCGTGATCAAAATACGAAGCCGGGCCGCTTCTCGAAACCGGCCAAACGGCGGGTCGAGCCATCGAAGAGGGCGCGGCGGCCATAGGTGTTTCCGGCGCGCGTGACCACCGTCAGGCGTCCGACCCCGGTATCGTCGTCGCAGATCACGGCCACGAGTCGTCCGCCATCCGCGAGTTGGGCGCACAAGCCGGGCGGCACCTCGGGCACTTGGCCCGCGATCACGATCACGTCGTACGGGCCCTGGGTGGGATAGCCCTCGGCCAGCGGGCCGGTGACCACCGCCGCGTTGACCACGCCCAGTTCCTCGAGCACCGCCGCCGCGCCGGCCGCCGCCTCGGGGTCGCTTTCCAGCGCCACCACGGTCGAGGCCATGCGGGCGATCACCGCCGTCGCGTAGCCGGCGCCGCAGCCCACGTCGAGCACGACGTCGGTCGGCCTGATCTCGGCGCTTTGCAGCAGCCGGCCAAGGACCAGCGGCTCCATCAGGAAGCGGCCGCCGCCCAGGTCGATGTCCTCGTCGACATAGGCGATGCCGCGCATCTGCTTGGGCACGAAGCGCTCGCGGGGGACCGCCTCCATCGCCTCGACCACCAGGGGATCGATGACGCGGTTGGTGCGGAGCTGGTTTTCGACCATGTTGTGCCTGACGGCGGCGAAGTCCATCACTCGATCTCCCTGCAGGCGGACTTCCCGGCTTTATAATGACTGACGCGCCGCAACACAATGGTTGGGACCTTGACCATGCCGACGCGAGACACTATAAGTCCCATCCCACGCGCCGGCCGGGTGGCAGAGTGGCTATGCAGGGGACTGCAAATCCCCGTACGTCGGTTCAATTCCGGCCCCGGCCTCCATCCCCTTTTTTCCGGTTGACGGGGCATGTCGCGCGCGTCATAAAGCGGGCCTTCGCCGGACGTTCCGGCGTCTGATCCCAGGTAGCTCAGTTGGTAGAGCGAGCGGCTGTTAACCGCTTTGTCGGGGGTTCGAGTCCCTCCCTGGGAGCCAATTTGAAAAAAGGCCGGACGGCGACGTCCGGTCTTTTTTATTTCATACCGGTGAGCCGATAAATCGACTCACCTCATTGGCCCCTCGCCGGGCGGGCGCCCCGGCGCCCTTGGCCGCCGCCGCAATGGCGGCTTCGACGATCGGTCGTTCCGACCGCCCGCCGGTATCACCCGCAGGGACGAATCGTCGTCGTCCCCGCGTCAAGCGGCACCCAGTCCGAAAGCGGGCGGCATTCGCCGACGCATAAACGCCAATCGGCGGTGGCGTCCGAGCGGGCCAGGACGATCTCGGCCAGCGGCGCCAGATCGGGGACATACACCCACCAGCCGTCCGTCAGGCGGGCGCCGTCGGGCGGCTCCATGCCGGCGCCCGAGCCTTTGACCCGCGCCTCGACCACCGAAAGGCGGCCGTTCTCGACCCGCCATTCCTCGCGCCACTCGACCTTTTCGACCGAGTGGGTCCAGGACAGACCGAATCCGTCGAGGCCCAAGCTCGCCCACAGCGCCCCGGCCGCCCACAGGCAGATCATGCCGTCCGCGCCGCCCGCCTGCGCCGCCATTCGTGCTGAATGAAAAACACCGCCGCGAGCGCGAAACCGATCTCGTCGGTCACCGGCAGCGCCGCCACCAGGGAGAAGGCGGCGGCGGCGGCCAGCAGCCTTTCCAAGATGTTGAGCGGCGCGAACAGGAAGCCGATCGAGGCCGCCCCCCACAGCCCGACCGACAGCGTCGCCTTGGTCAGGATGTAGATCACCGCCACCGGGTCGGTGGTCTGCAGCATCAGGGCGTTGTCGTAGACCGCCATGAAGGGAACCACGAATCCGGCGATGGCGATTCGCATGCACTGCATGCCGATGCGCAACCCCGAGGCCTTGGCGATCGACGAGGCGGCGAAGGCGGCCAGGGCCACCGGCGGCGTCAGATCGGCCATGATCCCGAAATAGAACACGAACATGTGCGAGATGATCAGCGGCACGCCCAAATCGAGCAGGGTCGGCGCGACCAGCGACGACGTGATGATGTAGTTGGGGATGGTCGGGATGCCCATGCCCAGGACCAGGCTGATCAGCATGGTGAGCACCAGCGAGAAGAACAGGTTGCCCTGCGCCAGCCCGATGATCGACTGGGCGAAGCTGCCGGCCAGGCCGGTCAGCGTCATCACGGCGATGATCGTGCCGACCAGCGCGCAGGCGACGCCCACCGGCACCGCGCTTTTCGCGCCCTCGACCATGCCGCGCAGCGCGATTCGCAGCGTCTCGCGCCCGCCCTTGACGACGAAGCAGGCGGCGACCAGCAGCGCGATCACCCCGACCACGGCGGTGATTCCCCAGCGGAAGAAGCCGGCCGAGGCCACCCCCACCACCACCCAGAACAGCATGCGCAGGGCGAGCGGCCCCATGCGCGCGGCGATCGGCGTGCCAAGGATCACCACCGCCGTCAGCGCCAAACCCACGGTGCCCGAGAACAGCGGCGTGTAGCCCGAGAACAGCAGCCCGACCAGCGCGGCGAGCGGCAAAATCAGATGCCAGCCGACGCGCAACGCGCCCATCGCCGAAGGGCAATCCTCGCGCGGCAGGCCGACCAAACCAAGCCGCCCGGCTTCGAGATGGACCATCCACAACACGGTCGCGAAATAAAGGATCGCCGGCACGAGCGCCGCCTGCACCACCTCGACATAGTCGATGTTCAGCGTCTCGGCCATGATGAAGGCCACCGCGCCCATCACCGGCGGCATGATCTGACCGCCCATGCTGGCGGTCGCCTCGACGGCGCCCGCGAAGTCGGCGCGGTAGCCGAAGCGCTTCATCAAGGGAATGGTGAACTGCCCGGTGGTCACCACATTGGCCACGCCCGAGCCGTTGATGGTGCCCATCAGCCCCGAGGATACCACCGACACCTTGGCGGGGCCGCCGCGGGTATGCCCGACCAACCCCATCGCGACGTCGGTGAACAGGCGAATCATGCCGGCCTGTTCGAGAAAGCTGCCGAACAGGATGAACAGGAAGATGTAGGTCGACGAGACATAGGTGGGAATCGAGTAGATGCCCTCGGTTCCCAGGTAAAGCTGATTGATCACCTGGTCATAGCCATAGCCGCGATGGGCGAGGCCGGCCGGCAACCATTCGCCAGCCAAGGCGTAGGCCAGGAAGGCGCCGCAGATCAGCGGCAGGGCCGGCCCCATCATGCGGCGCGCCGCCTCGAACACCAACGCCACGGCGAGCGTTCCGACCACCAGATCCATGGTCGACGGATCGCCCGAGCGCAGCACAAGTTCGGCCTCGAAGACCCAGTGGTAGAAGGCCAGTACGAAGCCCAGCCCGCCCAGCGCCCAGTCGAACGCCACGATTCGCCGCCCGCGGTGCAGGGCGGCGAAGAAGGCGAACACCATCAGCATCAGGAAGCCGACATGGACCGACCGCACCACCAGACTGGACAGCGGGCTATAGGCCGCGGTGACCAGTTGGAACGACGAGAACGAGACGCCGATCCAGAAGATCGGCGCCGTCGTCGGGCCATGGGTGCCGCCCTCGGCTTCCTGGTGCGCCTGCACGAATCAGCACGCCTTCTTGGCGTAATACGCCTGGGCGCCCGGATGCAGCGGAGCCGGCGGGTTCTTGTCGGCCTTCGCCGGGTCGATGCCCTTGGCCGCGGCGTGCGACGCGTGAAGCTCGGCCATGTTGTCGAAGATCGCCTTGGTCATCGCGCAGGCGGTGGCGTCGGACACCCCGGAATGGCTGACCAGCAGATTGCGGATGCTGACCGCCGCCACATCCTCGGTCTGGCCCTTGTAGGTGTTGGCCGGGATGATGGCCGGCTCGTAGGCCGGATCGCCGACCTTGGCGACCATTTCGGCCGGGATGGCGACCACGCGAATCGCCACGCTGTTGGCGAGATCGCGAATCGAGGCCACGCCCAGACCGGCCGATTGCAGGGTGGCGTCGAGCTGGCGGTTCTTGATCAACTCGACCGATTCGCCGAACGGCAGGTACTGCACGCTCATATCGGCATAGGTCAGCCCCGCCGCCTTCATGATGGCGCGGGCGTTCAACTCGGTCCCCGACTTGGGCGCTCCCACCGAAATCCGCTTGCCGCGCAGATCGGCCAGCGATTTGATGCCCGACTCCTCGCTGGCGACGATCTGGACATAGTTCGGATAGATGGCCGCGATGGTGCGCAGCTTGTCGAGCTTGCCTTTGAAACCCATCTCCTCGTCACCGGCCCAGGCGCCGCTCAAAGCATCGCCCAAGGTGAAGGCGATCTCGCCGCGTCCCGCTTGAAGCAGGTTCAGGTTCTCGACCGAGGCCTTGGTGGACTGTACCGAAACCTTCGCCTCGGGCAGCGCCTTGGTATAGATCGAAGACAGGGCGTTGCCCAGCGGGTAGTAGACGCCCGAGGTGCCGCCCGTCAGGATGTTGACGAAATCGGCGGCGCCGGCGGGTATCGCTATGACGGTCGCCAGGGCCGCCGCCAGGATCATTTTTTTCATCGTTCCTCCCGAAATATCAACCGGTGTTGGTGATACCTGTGGTGATCGTAACGCCATATCAATGGTTTGGCATAGCTCGTCGTTGGTT
>JADFZP010000039.1:0-3245 GCA_015232485.1 Alphaproteobacteria bacterium | reverse complement strand
TACCTGTGGTGATCGTAACGCCATATCAATGGTTTGGCATAGCTCGTCGTTGGTTTGGGGGGCTGGGGTTTAGGGGGCTGGCTTTCGCGCTGGTCGCGTCCACGCTTCCCGCCGCCGCCGAGCCCGCTCCGCCGCCGCCCGCCCCGCCCTGGCAAAGCGCCCTGCACGCCAACCACCCGCTGGTCGGCCGCATCTGGTTTCCCGCCGAAGGCCGCTTCGCCACACCCGAGGAATTGGCCCAGGCCGCCGCCCAGGCCGACTTCCTGCTGTTGGGCGAGGCCCACGACAATCCCGACCACCACGCCCTGCAAGCCTGGATGGTGCGCGCCGTCGCGGCGTTGGGGCGCCGGCCGGCGGTGGCCTTCGAGATGCTCGATTCGTCGCAGGCCCCCGCCCTCGCCCGCCATCTGGCGAGCGCGCCGGGCGACGCGGCCGGACTGGGATCGGCGGTCGATTGGACCAAGTCCGGCTGGCCCGACTGGTCGACCTATCAGCCGATCGCCCAGGCGGCGCTCGACCACCGGCTGGCGATCGTCACGGCCAACCTGCCGCGCGACGAGGTGCGCCGCGTGATGAAGGAGGGCGCCCGTCCCGACGGCCTGACCGTCGCCGAACTGCCGCCGGCCTTGCACGCCGACCTCGCCCACGAGATCCGCCACAGCCATTGCGGCCACATGCCCGAGTCAATGGTCGCCCCGATGGTCGCCATGCAGTTGATTCGCGACGCCCTGATGGCCCGCGCCCTGGTCCAGGGCGCCGCGTTGCCCGGCTCGGACTCGGCCGTACTGATCGCCGGATCGGGCCATGCCCGCGCCGATCGCGGCGTGCCATGGCAGCTTCGCGAGACGGCGCCGGGGCGCGTCTTCGCGCTGGCCTTCACCGAGGCTCGGCCCGAGAGCGACGACCCCGCCGCCTATGGCGCGAATTGGGGCGCCGAGACGGTGCCGTTCGACGCGGTGTGGTTCACCCCGCTGTTCGACGACACCGACCCGTGCGCCGAGATGGCCAAGCACATGCTGGGCAAGGCGAAGTAACCGGCGTCAAGGTGGCGTTAAGGTCGCGTCGCCATGCTGCGCCGCCATGAGCATCACCGCGCGCATCGACCGCATCACCGGCATTCCCGAAACGGCCCGTCGGCCGGATCCGCCCCGCCCTCCCAGCGTCAAGATCGAACTGACCGCGCGTTGCGACCTCGAATGCTTTTTCTGCGCCTCGTCGGCGGGATTGCGCCGCAGGGGCGACATGGATTGGGACTTCTATCTGCGCCTGCTCGACGATCTGAAGGCCGCCGGGGTCGAGGAGATCGGGCTGTTCTATCTGGGCGAGTCGATGCTTTACAAGCGCCTGCCCGAGGCGGTCGCCGCCGCCAAACGGGCGGGTTTTCCCTATGTCTTCCTAACCACCAACGGCCGCATGGCGACGCCCGGCCGGCTGACCCCACTGTTCGAGGCCGGTCTCGACAGCCTGAAATTCTCGTTCAATTTCGCCGACGCCGAGGATTGCCGCGCGCGGGCCGGCGTCGACGCCTTCGCGCAAATCCGCGTCAACCTGATGGCGGCCCGCGCCCTGCGCGACGCGGTGGCCGAGCGGACCGGGCGGCGGTGCGGCCTTTACGCCTCGTCGATCGAGGTCGATTCCGACCACCGCGCCCGCATGGAGGCCGCCGTCGCCGAAATCCTGCCGCTGGTCGACGAGCATTACTGGCTGCCGCTTTACGGCCAAGCCGGGCTGACCGCCGGCGCGCTGGGCACGCGGCCGGTGGCCGGCAATATCGGCCGCGCCGCCCGGCGCCGCGATCCCCTGCCCTGCTGGACGCTGTTCACCGAGGCGCACGTCACTTGGGACGGCCGGCTGGCCGCCTGCTGTTTCGACCATGACGGCCGCTTCGACATGGGCGACCTGACCGTCACGCCCTTCGCCGAGGCTTGGGCGTCGGTTCCCTTCCAGACCCTGCGCCACGCCCATCTCGCCGGAGACGTGACCGGCACCGCCTGCGCCGCCTGCGTCGCATGGCAGCCTTGCGCCGATGGGCGTGCGGCCCGAGTCTGACTTGGCCTTATATTAGGGTCACCTGATTCAATGGGAGCCTAAGCCTGATGTCGGACGCCACGCCCCTGCCCGCCGCCTCGCCGCATCCGGGCTGGCTCGCCCATGTGCCGGTGCCGCTGTTCGCGGTGGTGATGGGGGTGGCCGGGCTGGGACTGGCGTGGCGCAAGGCGCACGAGGTTTTGTCGGTCCCCGAAGCCGTCGGCGAGGCGCTGTGCGCCTTGTCGGCCGTGCTGTTCGTGTCGATCGCCGGACTTTACGCCGCCAAGGCGCTGCGCTTCCCGGTCGAGACGCGGCGCGAGTTCGATCATCCGGTGCGCTCGAGCTTTTTCGCCGCCATCTCGATCTCGCTGATGCTGCTGGCCGCCGGCGCCTTTCCCCATTGGCCCGATCTGGCGCGCGGCGTTTGGCTGGCCGGCGCCACCCTGCATCTGGCGCTGACCCTGCGGGTCCTGTCGCGCTGGCTGCTGCACCGCCACGAGATCCAGCACGCCAGCCCGGCCTGGTTCATCCCGGTGGTCGGCAACATCGTGGCGCCGATCCTGGGCGTGCGGCTGGGCCTCGTCGAAGTGTCGTGGTTCTTCTTCTCGGTGGGCATGCTGTTCTGGCCGCCGCTGCTGGCCATCGTGCTGTATCGCCTGATCTTCCACGAGGACATGCCGCCCCGCATGGCCCCCACCCTGTTCGTGCTGCTGCCCCCGCCGGCCATAGGATTTCTGTCGTGGGTCGCCCTGAACGGCGGCGTGGTCGACGCCCCGGCGCGGATGCTGTTCTACGCGGCGCTGTTTTTGACGCTGCTGCTGCTGTCCTTGTGGCGCCACTTCCAGAAGACGCCCTTCGCGGTGTCGTGGTGGGCCTACACCTTCCCGCTCGACGCCGTGACGCTGGCGGCGCTGCAATACGCCACGATGACCGGCGCCCCAGCGATCGCCTGGATGGCCAGCGCCTTGCTGGTCGTTACGACCCTGGTGGTCGGCGCGGTGCTGGTCCGCACCGTCGCGGCCATGCTCGCCGACGCGCTGTTCGTGCCCGAGTGAGGACGATGGCGCGAAACCCGACTTGAATCGTATGCGCCTCGCGACGAATGGCGCCCTTGAGCATGCGTGAAATGTTTCGAAAGTGTTAAATCGGCTTCGGGAAACGCCCAACTACCCGAATTCTTGTTGTTGCACTGCACAAAAACGCGGGTATGCTCTAGG
>JADFZP010000038.1:10385-14017 GCA_015232485.1 Alphaproteobacteria bacterium | reverse complement strand
CGCGCAGCGGGACGGCGTCCCGCATGAACAGGCGCCACAGCTTGGCCTCCTGCTCGGTGACTCGCCGTGGGACCCGCCGTTCAGCCGCCGTGCTCATCGACCAGGATCACGTGCAGGCGTCGCGGGCCGTGGGCGCCCAACAGGATGGTTTGCTCGATGTCGCCGGTCCGCGACGGGCCGGTGATCATGTTGATGTTGCGCGGCACCAGACGGCCGTCGACGCGCAGGCGCGCCCAAACCTCCTCGTAGCCGCCGACCACCTGGCCCGCCTCGATCACCGCGATGTGGGTGTCGGGCAGGAAATTCAGCGTGGTCGGGCTGTCGGGGCCCGAGCACAGCACCAGCGTGCCGGTTTCGGCGACGCCGGCCGCCACCGGGGTGACGCTGACCGGGTCGATGGGCAGGGCGGCGCCGAAGCGCGTCTCCAGCAAGGGCGCCGCCGCCCAATCCAGGGCTTGCGGGGCGGGCGCCACGACCAGCCGGGTGGGCAGGTTCTGGCTGGCCAGATAGCTGGCGATCGCCGCCGGAACCAGGGCCATCGAGGCGACCCGGTCGACCGAAGCCGACATCTCGACGCACATCGCCATGAACAGGGCGATTTGCTCGGGGTGCGGCAGGGTGCCGCGCGCCGGCACCGCGGCGGCGTGCGGGTGGTTTAGCGCCTCCTCCAGCTCGGCGCGCCGGGATGGGGGCAAGGCGCCGCGACCCAGCGAGCCGCGGATGGAGTCCAGGATCTGCCGTTTCGCCGTCATTGCTTCTCCGTCCTCTTCTGGGCCCGTCTGGCCGCCCGTCTGGCCGCCCGCGCCTCGGGCGTGTCGACCACCGCCGGCTCGGGCTGGCGTTCCGTCGTGGCTTGGCGTTCCCGCTTGCGCTCGACGGGGGCCGGTTCGGGCGGCTTTTCCGTTCTTTCCTCGCGCATCACATACAGCCCGACGAATTTGCGCCAGTCGCCGCGCGGCGCCAAGCAGCCGATCTCGGGCAAATCGCGCAAGGTCAGCCCGACGCCGCCGAAGGTCCACAAGACCTCCCAGGCGTGGGCGCCGCGCGCCGCCAGGGTCAAGGTCCGGGCCAGCAGCAACTGCGTCACGACATGGCGGTGCAGCAGAAGCTGATACAGCACCGTGGCGACCATCGCGGCCATGCCGGCGATCAGGCCAAAAAACAGCAGCGTCAACAAACTCAAGCTGCCCAGCACGACCAGCGGCGCCACGGTGTCCGAAATCCGGAAGACCGGCGAGCGCGGCGTGTTCAGCCGGGCGGTCTCCAGGAACACGCTGACCCGACCCTCGGCGATCGCCTTGGCCAGCGCGGCGTGCAGCACCTCGTCCGGCAATCCCTCACGACCCATTCAACGCCGCCGGCCGGTGGCCCATTGGTCCATGAAGCCACGCCGCGCCGAGGGGGCGGGCAGGTCACGGGTGTTGGTCCAGCCGCCGGCCAGCGGCATGCTGGTGAAGCGGCCGCGCCGCTTGCCCAGCATGCCCAGCGTGGCGACCGCCGCCATCGTGTACAGGCGGTACAAGGTGGGATGGCGCACCAGCCAGGACCAGCCCTTCAGGGCCAGGCGCACGCGGCCGGGCTGCAAATGACGCTCGAACTCGCGCTCGCGCCAATGGCGCAGCATGCGCGGCAGCGGGATGTGCATCGGACACACCGCCTCGCAGCGCCCGCACAGGGTCGAGGCGTTGGGCAGGTCGTGCGCCTCTTCCAGGCCGATCAGCGCAGGCGTCAGCACCGATCCCATCGGCCCCGGATAGACCCAGCCATAGGCGTGGCCGCCGATCGCGCCATAGATCGGGCAATGATTGATGCAGGCGGCGCAGCGGATGCAGCGCAGCATGTCGTGAAACGCGCCGCCCAGCATGTTCGAGCGGCCGTTGTCGAGCAGCACGACGTGGAATTCGCTCGGTCCGTCCAAATCCTCGGCGCGCCGCGGCCCCGCCGAGAAGGTGGTGTAGGCCGCGAATTCCTGCCCGGTCGCCGAGCGCGCCAGAAGGCGCAACACGGTGGTGGCGTCCTCCATGGTCGGCACGACCTTCTCGATGCTGGTCAACACGACATGGACGCGGGGCAGGGTCTGGGTCAGATCGCCATTGCCCTCGTTGGTGACGATGATGGTGGCGCCGGTCTCGGCGATCATCATGTTGGCGCCGGTGATGCCCAGATCGGCGGTGACGAAGCTCTCGCGCAGCACCTCGCGCGCCTCGTCCAGCAATTCGCGGGCTTCGCCCAGCGGCCGATCGGCGGGGTATTGCGGATGGGCCTTCACGAAGGCCTGGGCGACATGGCCGCGATTGAGGTGGATGGCCGGGGCGATGATGTGGCTGGGCGGTTCGTCGCGAAGCTGGATGATGTACTCGCCCAGATCGGTCTCGACCGGCCGGACGCCGTTCTTTTCCAGATAGGCGTTGAGGCCGATCTCCTCGGCCACCATCGACTTGCCCTTGGTGACCGTGCGGGCGTTCGAGGCGCGGCAGATGTCCAAGACGATGCGGCGGGCCTCCTCGGCGTCGCGCGCCCAGTGGACATGCCCGCCCTGGGCCAGCACCTTGGCCTCGAACAGTTCCAGGTAATGGTCGAGATGGGCCAGGACATGGTTCTTCATGTCGCGGCCGGCGTCGCGCAGCGCCTCGAATTCCGGCAGGCGCTCGACGGCGATGCCGCGCTTGGCGCGGAAGCCCTTTTTCAGCGTGGCCAGCGCGCCTTGCAGGGCCTCGTTGCGCATCGCCCGGTGGGCATTGGCCTTGAAGTCGTGGCTGGTGGGATGCATGGCCTCACTCCTCGCCCGACTCGCCGATCGGCGCGACCAGGGCGCCGCCGGCCAGCACCTCGGCGACATGGCGGACGGCGATCGGGCTGCCCTGGCGCTTCAGCTTGCCGGCGATGTTCATCAGGCAGCCCAGATCGCCGCCCAATACCATGGCGGCGCCGGTCGCGGTGGCGTCGGCCGCCTTGTCGGACACCATGCGGTCGGAAATCTCGGGGTATTTGACGCAGAAGGTGCCGCCGAAGCCGCAACACTCCTCGGGCGCCGCCAATTCGGACACGGTCAGCCCGGCCACCGAGCCAAGCAGCTTGCGCGGCTGCGTCTTGACGCCCAACTCGCGCAGCCCCGAGCAGGAATCGTGATAGGTCACCTTGCCCAGGTGGCTGGCGCCCGCCACCGCCTCGACGCCCAGCACGTCGACCAGGAACGAGGTCAGCTCGAAGGTGCGCTGGGCCAGCGCGCGGGCCTTGCCGGCCATCTCGGGATCGTCTTCGAACAGCAGGGGATAATGTTTGGCGATCATTCCGGCGCAGCTTCCCGAGGGCAGCACGACGTAGTCGAATCCGGCCAGCAGCGCGATGTTGTGGCGCGCGATGGCCGTCGCGTCGGCCCGATCGCCGCTGTTGTAGGCCGGCTGCCCGCAACAGGTCTGGCCGGCGGGCGCCTCGACGATGCAGCCGGCGTCCTCAAGCAGCTTGACCGCCGCGAAGCCGATTTCGGGCCGAAACATGTCGACCAGACAGGTGACGAACAGCGCGACGCGCTTGGGTTTTTCAGACATTCACGCTCCCCGGCCCGCTCGTCCGGGCTTTGAGCACCAGAATGGTCCGACCGCTTGCGAAAGGCAAGCATGGGGGGAGGCTTA
>JADFZP010000038.1:0-10285 GCA_015232485.1 Alphaproteobacteria bacterium | reverse complement strand
TTGAGCACCAGAATGGTCCGACCGCTTGCGAAAGGCAAGCATGGGGGGAGGCTTAGGGCTTGAGCCCGCTGGGCAGCAGCAGCCACCAGCGGCCGCGGCTTTTCATGCGGCCGGCCTTTTCCAGGGCCGGCTCGCCGAACCCCCAGAAGAAATCGCCGCGCACCGCCCCCTTGATCGCCGAGCCGGTGTCCTGCGCCACCATCAGGCGCTGCAGCGCCAAGCCGTCGGGATCGCGGGTCGACAGCCACATCGGCGCGCCCAGCGGCACGAAGCGGGGATCGACGGCCAGCGAGCGCCCGGCGGTCAGCGCCACGCCCTGGGCGCCGATCGGGCCGTCGCCCTCGATCGTGCGGAAGAACACGTAGCGCGGGTTCTCGCGCATCAGGTCGCGCCCCTGCGCCGGATTGGCCTTCAGCCAGGTGCGGATGGCCTGCATCGAGGCCTCGCCCGGCTTCAGCAGGCCGCGGTCCCGCATGATCGTGCCGATGCCGGTGAAGGGGTGCCCGTTGCTGCCGGCGAAGCCGACCCGCACCACTTCGCCGCTGGGCAGCTTGACGCGGCCCGAGCCCTGGACCTGCAAAAAGAACAGGTCGACCGGGTCGGCCAGCCACAACAGCACCGGGGCGCGGCCGCCCAGTCCGGCGGTCTCGATCTCGGCGCGGCTGGCATAGCGCGCCCCCTCGCCATTGCCGACCAAGTCGCGCGGCGCCCCGTAAAGCGGCACCTGATGGGCGGCGTCGCGTTTGCGCGAGCCGGTCAGTTCGGACTCGTAATAGCCGGTGAACAGCCCTTCCGGCTGATCGCCGGCCACGGCGGCCCACGGCCGGAACGCGCTTTCGAAAAACCGGCGCGCCGCCTGGTGATCGCCCTTGGTCACCTTGCGCGCCCCCAGGCAGGGCGACAGCCAGTCCGAGCCCTTGCCGCCCAGCCCGTCGCGGCCGACCGGCTTGTCGGGTTGGGCGAGAATCTTTTCGCAGGACCGCAGGAAGGCGTCCAACACCTCGGCGTGGCGATCGGCGGCCCAGCCGGGCAGCGACTCGAAGCCCGAGGGCCGCAGGTCCAGGCGATCCGAAGGGGTGGGGGGTGGTGCGATTTTGGGCGCGCAAGCGGCAAGGGTCAGCAAGCCCGCGAGAAGGGCCGCCGCCCCAAGCCGCATCGACTCAGTCTTCCGTTTCGGGGCTGCGCGTGGCGACCAGAACCCAGTTTGGATCGCGTGAGCCGGTGTCGCGGGCGAAGGTCCACAGGTCGGTGACCTCGGCCATCCGGGTCGGATCGCCGTCCACCACCTTGCCGTCCGCGTCGCGCACCACGTTGACCTGCTCGGAGACCAGCTTGACGGTCACCCGCGCGGTGCGCCCTTCCATGACCACCTCGTCCAGATCGGCCGATTTGATCGAGACCAGCTCGGTCTCCAGCTTCTCGCCGGCTTGCTCGCGGGCGTCGATGGCCGCCTCGAAATTGGCCATCACGTCATTGGCGAGCAGTGGACGCAGGGTGGCGCGGTCGCCGGCCGCATAGGCCGAGACGATCATCTCGAAGGCGCCACGCGCCCCTTGCAGGAAGGGCGCGGGCGAAAAGGACGGGTCCGCGATGCGGACCTGCGAGATGCCGGCCGCCAGGGGGGTGCCGGTATAGGCGTCGGCGGGTCCCTCGGGAACCGTGCGACGGCGGTCGGGAAGCTCGACCACGTTGTCCGGCCGGTCGACGGTCGGGCGCCCGACTCCGGGCTCGGGGCGTTGCCGCTCGGTGCCGGTGCGACGGCCCAGTACGCTGCGCAGCCGCAGCACCAGGAAGGCCGCGATCATGGCGAAGAAGACAATGTCGATGAACTGAAAGCCGTCGCTCATGGTTCCCATGTCCAGGGCAGCGAATTCGTTCTGGAGTTCGTCCGCTCATCCGATAGGATGCCGGGCACCCAAACACCATCCAGAGATAAGCCCTCCACCCAGAAAGGGCAAGCATGGCCTGGAAAATCCTGCTTCCGGTGATCGCCGTCCCGTTGGTCGAGGTCGCCGTGTTCATCAAAGTGGCCGGTATGGTCGGCCTTGTCCAGACCCTGCTGCTGGCCGTGGTGGCCGGCATGGCCGGGTTGGCCCTGCTCAAGCATCAGGGTCTGGCCACCGCGCGCAAGGCGCAAGAGTGCATGGAGCGCGGCGAGGTGCCGGTCGGCCCGGCCTTCGACGGCCTGTGCCTGGCGGCGGCCGGCCTGTTCCTGCTGATTCCCGGCTTCGTCGGCGACGTGCTGGCGCTCGCGCTGCTGCTGCCGCCGGTGCGCGGCTGGCTGCGGCGCCTGCTCGGCTCGCGGCTGCGCGTCGAGGGCGGGCCGGTGGTGATCCAAACCGAATTCCGCGAGGTTCCCGAAGACGACGACGATCCCCGCCGTCTGTCCTGAAACCCACCCGTGGCCGGGTTGTGCGGCCCGGCGTTCCATGCTAGCTGAGACGGCCAAGCGCTTGGCCAAGGAGGATAAAGGATGACCGATCAGACAGAGCAGCCCCAGGGCGGCCCCGGCTTCGCCATCGCCGGTCAGTACGTCAAGGACCTGTCTTTCGAGGTCCCCAACGCGCCCAAGATCTTCGCCGATCTGGCGCGGGGCCAACCCGACATCCCGATCAACATCGACATCCGCGCCGAGCGGGTGCAGGACAAGCTTTACGAGGTGGTGATCCATCTGCGCGTCGACAGCAGCATCGAAGGCAAGCAGGTGTTCATCGTCGAGCTGGTCTATGCCGGCCTGTTCCAGATCGACGTGCCCAACGAACATCTGCAGCCGATGCTGTTGATCGAATGCCCGCGCATGCTGTTCCCGTTCGCGCGCAACATCATCGCCGACGTGACGCGCGAGGGTGGTTTCCCGCCGCTGATGCTGCAGCCGGTGGATTTCGTCACGCTCTACCGTCAGCGGATGGCCGAGAAGGCCAGCGAGGCGACCGCCGGCGAGACGACCGGCACCGCCTGAACGGATCACGCCGGGGGAGCGAACAAGCCCCCCGGCCGAGTCCCCCGATCAATGCGGGCGGGCGATCAATGCACGCTCAGCGGCTCGAGATCGTGCTGGCGGATCGCGGCGAAGGCGGTGTCGCGGTCGGGCGCCAAGCCCATCTGGCTGCCGTCGGCGGCGTGGATCGCCCAGCCGATCCGCTCGTCCTCAAGCCGGACGCGCTTGACGAAGGCCACGTCCTGCATGCCCCACAACGCCAAATCCTGCAATGACATGTGGCGCGGCACCGCGACCACGCGCCGATCGTTTTCCTGGTTCATGACTTGCCTCCCGCCTCGGACGAAACGTCGATGGCGCCCTTTGACGCCGCGCCTCGCGCGATCGTGATGGTCCGCACGCGGGGCTCGGGCGTGGGCCGCACCAATTCGATGTGCAGCAACCCGTTGTCGAGCGAAGCGCCCCGCACCTCGATGCCTTCGGCCAGCACGAAGCTGCGCTGGAACTGGCGGGCCGCGATGCCGCGATGCAAAAACACCCGGCCGGCCTCGTCGTCGGCCTGGCGACCGCGGATGGTCAACTGGTTGCCCTCGACCGCCACGCCCAGGTCGTCCATGCCGAAGCCGGCGACCGCCAGCGTGATGCGCAGCCCCTCCTCGCCGATCTGTTCGATGTTGTAGGGCGGATAGCCCTCGGCGGAGGTCTTTGAAATCCGATCCAGCGCGCGCTCGAAATGATCGAAGCCGAGCAGGAGCGGAGAATTGAAAACCGATACGCGGGTCATGATCGTACTCCTCATTCGAGCGAGTCCGGCTTGGGCCCTTTCGGCGCCCGGAACCGGCGGCCCCGCTGGGCGCCGCCACCCGCCTATTTTGGGTCGGGACGCGCCGCCGTCAAGGATTCTTGCCGATAGCTAAAAATTATGGCGTATGTCGCCTATCGACGGCGCCTTCGCGGGATGGTAAGGTGCCGCCTTCTGGTGGGGACCCGGCTTTGGACCAAAGGCCGACCCGCGTTCAACTGTATGGGGCGGGGAGCGGGCATGGCCCTGATCGCGTGGGATGACGCTTGGCTGGTTGGCCATGGCACGATCGACTACGACCACCAGATGCTGGTCAACATCACCAACCAGATCTACGAGATTCGGCACGATCCCACGGTCAAGAACGCGCAAGTTTTCCAAACCTTGCAGCAGCTCGTGTCCTATGTCGAACGCCATTTCGCGCGCGAAGAGGCGATTTTCGACAAGACCGACTATCCCGACGCCGCCGCGCACAAACAGATGCACCGCGAACTCGAACGCGTGGTCCGCGAAATCGTCGATCTGTGGCGTCGCGAGCCCGACCTCCTGAATTTCGACGAGGTCATCGAGTTCCTGCGCCGCTGGCTGATCGAGCACATCCTCAAGCACGATCACAAATATAAGCCTTTTCTTTAACAGGCTGCGGAAATACTCCATTTTTCATACAGCATGGAGCATCCTCTCCACTCGTCATGGCCGGACTTGATCCGGCCATCCACGCGGCACCGTGGGAACAGCCTTGGAAACGATGGCATGGGCGGTGACACGTGGATGCCCGTGTCAAGCACGGGCATGACGGCTGGTGAGGCGAGTGTGCATCCCCTGGCGCGTTCCGCGCCCCTTGGCCGCCATCCGGCCATGGTTCGCGGGTATGACTTGATGGCGAGCCCCAGGTGTTCTAGAACGCCTCCGGTTTTCCACTCCTCATAGCAAGCTGCGGCATGAACATCGATTTGGCGCGCACATTTCTCGAAATCGTCGAGACCGGCAACTTCAACAAGGCGGCCGAGCGCCTGAACGTCACCCAATCGACCGTCAGCATGCGGGTCAAGGCGCTCGAGGACGAGCTGGGCCGCCCGCTGTTCCGGCGCAGCAAGGCCGGCACCGAGCTGACCGCCGCCGGCACCCAGTTCCGCCGCTACGCCTCGTCGCTGGTGCGCGTCTGGCAGCAGGCCCGTCAGGAACTGGCCCTGCCGGAAGGCTTCAGCACGGTCATCACGGTGGGCGGGCAGGTCTCGCTGTGGGACCGGCTGCTGCTGAAGTGGCTGCCCTGGATGCGCAAGGAAATGCCCGACGTGGCGATTCGCGCCGAGGTCGGCCAGCCCGACAGCCTGATGCGTCAACTCGCCGAGGGGCTGATCGACGTCGGCGTGATGTATTCGCCGCAAAGCCGGCCCGGTCTGGTGGTCGAGAAGCTGTTCGAGGAACGGCTGGTGATGGTCTCCAGCCGGCCGCGCTCGATCGGCGACTGGGACCGCGACTATGTGTTCGTCGATTGGGGGCCGGAATTCCGCATCCTGCACGGCCAAGCCTATCCCGGCATCCCGACGCCCGCCGTGTCGGTCGGGCTGGGCGTGCTGGGCCTCCAGCACATCCTGGCCAATGGCGGCTCGGGCTATTTCCCGGTGCGGCTGGTGCGCGACTATCTGGCGGCCGGCCAGCTTCACGCGGTCGGCGAAGCCAACGATTTCCGCCGCCCCGCCTTCCTGGTCCATCCGGTCTCCGAAGAGCAGTCGGAATGGCTGCGCACCGCGTTGCAGGGCTTGCGCTACGTCGCTTCGCTGGAATCCGAGGATTAGGAAGTCAGGGTTCCCGGCTTTTTCCGGCGGCGTCCAGGGCGGCCAGATAGGTGTTCCATAGGCTGTCCTGGTTCTCGCCCAGATGGCGCAGCCAGGTCCAACTGAACAGCCCGCTGTCGTGCAGGTCGTCGAAGGATAGGCGCACCGCGTAGTTGCCCACCGGCTCGATCTTCATGATCCCGACATGGCGGCGCCCGGCGACCAGGGTCTTTTCGTCCGGCCCGTGTCCCTGCACCTCGGCCGAGGGGCTTTCGACGCGCAGCAGTTCGGCGGGCAGCGAAAACGCCTTGCCGTCCTCGAAGGTGACGTGGAGCACCTTTTCCGCCTTGTTGTAGCGGATTTCTTCGCAACGCGTCTCGCTCATGACCGGGTTTCCGTTTCGTCCAGGGGGCGGGCCTCGTCGGCCAGCATGATCGGGATGCCGTCCCGGATGGGGAAGGCGAGCCCGGCCTTGTCGCTGACCAGCTCCTGGCGCTCGCGATCGTAGCGCAGCGGCCCCTTGGTCAGCGGGCAGACGAGAATTTCCAAAAGCTTGGGGTCCAGCGCGGGGGTCATCTTCACCTCATTGACGGGTCGAGCCGCCGCTTTGCAGCACGGCCATTTCCAGCAGCGCGGTCATCATCTCGCAACGCGCGGTCACCGTCGAGGCTTCGAGTAGCGCCTGCTTCTCGCGCGGGTCGAAGGGGCACAGCATGGCCAGGGCGGTGATCAGCGCCTCGTCGGGGGCGGCGTCGACGGCGGCCCAGTCGAGTTGCAGTCCCTCGAGCTTGAAATAGGGCTTCAGCGCGGCCAGCAGCCGGGCGCGATCGACCACCGCCGGCTCGCCCTCGTCGAGATCGGCGCGGAACGGGTCGTAATCGACCACCAGCCGGCGATAGCCGCGCAACGGCTCGACTTCCTGCAAGACGCGGAAGCGGCACAGGCCGGTCAGGGTGATCAGCAGGCGGCCGTCGTCGGCCTCGGCGAACGAGGTGATGCGCCCGGTGCAGCCCATGCGGTAAAGGGCGGGCGGCTCGTCCTCGTCGCCGTCGCCCTCGGCGTCGGGGTCGACGGGTTGAATCATGCCGAACATGCGGCCCTCGCCCAGCGCGTCGGCCACCAGATTGAGATAGCGCGGCTCAAAGACGTTGAGCGGCAACCGACCGCGCGGCAACAGCAACACACCCGCCAGGGGAAACACCGGAAGGGTGCGGGGCAGATCGCCGAATCGCGGGTGGGAAGACACCCCGCTCATGTCAACTGAACAGCAGCGTGGACAAACGGCGGCGCGCGCTCACCGTCAGGGGATC
Organism: Alphaproteobacteria bacterium; assembly: GCA_015232485.1. Lineage (GTDB taxonomy): Bacteria > Pseudomonadota > Alphaproteobacteria > Rhodospirillales > Magnetospirillaceae > JADFZP01. Next base: position 3,457 of record JADFZP010000038.1, on the reverse strand, counting down.
GGTGTGGCCAAAGGCCTCGAACAGCTTGACCAGTTGCTTGCGCCCGGCATCCTCGTTCCAGGACCGGTCGCGGCGCACGATCTCCAGCAATTCGTCGACGGCGGCCTCGCGCTCGCCCGAGCCGAAATAGGCCATCGCCAAATCCAGACGGGCCTGATGGTCGTTGGGATCGGTGGCCAAGCGGCGGCGCAGGTCGGTGGCGGCGCCGGCCTTGGCGGCGGCCTCCTCGGCCAGGGCCAGGGCGCCGCGGATCTGCGCGACCTCGGGCGCCTTGGCCAGTTCCGGAGACAGGCCGGCCAGCAAATCCTTGGCGCCCTCCAGGTCGCCGGCCACCATCAGGCAGCGCAGCAGGCCGGCGGCGGCGGTGGCGTTGCCCGGCTCCTCGGCCAGAATTTCGCGATAGATGGTCGAGGCGGTGGCGACGTCGCCCTCGGCCAGGATCTCGTTGGCCTGGGCCAGAACCTCCTCGATGGTCGGCTCGTCGCCGCCGGGCGCCGCGCCGCCGGCCAGCACCCGCTGAATGAAGGCCTTCAACTGGCTTTCGGGCAGGGCGCCGACGAAGCCGTCGATCGGACGGCCATCCTTGAAGGCGTAGACGGCGGGAATCGACTGGATGCGCATCTGGGCGGCCAGTTGCTGGTTCTCGTCGACATTGATCTTGACCATGCGGATCGCGCCGCGCGCCGCCATCACCAACTTTTCCAGCGCCGGGCCAAGCTGCTTGCACGGCCCGCACCACGGCGCCCAGAAATCCACGATCACCGGCACCTTGCGCGACGCCTCGATGACGTCGGCCATGAAGGCGGCGGTGCCGCTTTCCTTCACCAGATCGGCGGAGGCGTTGGTGTCGCTCCGCTTATTGAACAGGATGTCCATCGAGTTTATTCCCCGGCCAGTCGGCAACCCGCCAATAGATGGACCGGCGATGCCCGGCTGGCAAGTCCTTACGAAGCCGAGAGTTGCCCAGCGGGTGAATGGTGGCTACCCTCGGGCCGAGGGGAGGGCCACGCAGCGGGGCGGGCGAAATGCTTGAGGTAGCCAGCGACGACACGGGTATTCGTGGCGATCAAGAGGGCATCGTCTCGAAACGCATGCAGGATCACCTGTGGATCACCGCCGACGGCACCATGCACCTGCTGGCCAATGTCGGCGAACGCAAGCAGGGTGGGCTCTACGTCTACTCGCTGGGCCACGAAGGCGTGTGGACGCCGACCCTGCATCTGCCCGACAGCTACCGTTACAGCAATGGCGACGCGGTGGGCGGCCCCCAAGCGGTCGACATCGCCTACGGCAGCGCCGCCGAGGACATCTTGTGGATCCATGCCGAATGGTCGTCCGAGCCGGCCACCTGGACCATCACCGGCCACAGCCCGGTCTGGCAGCATCCCAGGCGGCGCGGCATCGATCCCACCTTGGCGGTGACCGCCGATGGTGATTACCTTGTTTCGTTCACGCACACCCGGGGAAACGCGTCGGCGATCGAGGTCAGCGGCTCTTACGACCACGGCGCCAGCTTTATCGACCTGCGGGCCAATTTCGCGCGCTGGGCGGAAACCATCCAGCGAGCCGCCAGCGTGGCGGCGGTGGGCGACGGGGCGGGGGTGGTCTACACCGATGACGGCCGGCTCGGCTGGGCCTGGCTCGAGGACGGCGAATGGCGCCGCGAGGGTCTGCTCACTCGGTCGGAGGGCCAGAACGACCCGCGCGGCACCCATTTCAGCGTCGCCAGCACGGGGGATGGCGCGATTCACGTCGCCACCAATGATGGCGACCATGGTCTGGTCTATCTCTACCGCGATCCGGGCACCGAGCGGTGGAGCCAGCAGAGCTTCGCCGTGGGGGGCGCCACCTACATGCAGGTCGCCGTTTCGGCCGAGGGCGACGTCTACCTGCTGTACGATCAGGCGCGCAGCATTCTAGTGATGGCCGGCGAAGGCGGTGACGCGCCCTTCGAGCAGATCGCCGCGCTGCCACCGTCGGACCGGGCGCGCGGCAACCCGCGGATGGAATCGCCCGCCGTGTTCTCGGGCGACGTGCTGCCGGTTCTGCGACAAAGCGGCAATGCCGGCGATACCCTCCAGGGGCTCGACTTCTACGCCGTTCCGCTGGGGACGTGGGGTTAGGTCACTTCAGCAGGAGGCTCAGGAACTCGGCGTCGCTCCAGTCGCGGTCATTGTCGGCCTGGCGGGCCACCACCAGCCGGCGGCTGGGAATCATGTACAGGCGCTGATTGCCGGCGCCCGCCGCCATGAACAGGTCGCGCGGTCCATCGGCCCAGATATAGGCTTGGTCGGTGCGGCCGTTGGCCGTGCCGCCGCCGGTGCGGATGGAGCGCGGATCGAAGCCCGGCGCCGAATTCAGCCAGAAGGTCAATCCGTAGGACGGATTCGCGGTGCTGCCCCGCAGGCACTCGGAAAGCAGCGAGCCGGGCACCACGCTGGTGCCGTTCCAGTTTCCCGCCAGCAGCACGAACTGGCCGAACTTCAGCCATTCGCGGGTGGTCAGGGCGGCGCCGCTGGCCATGATCGGGTGGTTGCCCCCGTCGCGCCGCCACAGCGCCACGTTCATGCCGATGCGCGACAGGACCCGGCGTTCCAGAAATGCGAGCGGGTCTTCGCCCAGCCGCCGATCAAGCAACGCGCCGAACGCGCTCAGATGGCTGGGTCCATAGGTATAGGCGGCGCCCGGCTCGTGTTCGGCGGGCAGGTCCAGCACCGCCTGGAACTTGTCGCCGTCGCCGCCCTGCAATTCCCGCACCCCGCTGGCCAAGCCGCTGGTGAAGGACAGAAGCTGGCGCACCGTGATGCGCGACTTGCGCGGATCGGATTTCCATTCGGTCAGGGTGTCGGCCGCGAACTCGTCCAATGTCAGCTTGCCGTCGGCGACCGCCGCCGCCGCCGCGACGCACCAGAAGCTTTTGCTGCCGCTGGCCAACAGGCGCGCCTCCGACACGGTCTCGGGGCCGCGATAATCCTCGTACAGCAGCATGCCGTCGCGCATCACCGCGACCGAGTGGCCGCCATGGTCGCTGGAATATTGCGCGGCGGCGCGAAACGACGCCAACTCGGCGGCGGTAAGCTGGCCGAGCGGCAGTTCGGTGACGGTCGACTCGATGGGCGGCCGCGGCCCCCTGTCCTGGCGCGCCCAGCTTTCCCCGGCCGGCGATCCAATCGCCAGGGCCGCCGCCACCAGGGCTCCCGCCACCATCCGAATCGTCATTGAAGCCCCCGTTGCGCGCCGATTGGCCAAGGATAGGGGCGGTCCCCGAGGCTGTCAACGCGACCCCCGGACGGAACCCGACGACGCCGCGCAAAAACCGCTTGCCAAGCCACTGCCAATCCGATTATATCCGGGCTCCCGGCACGCTGCCGGGACGCCAGAGCGGGCGTAGCTCAGGGGTAGAGCACAACCTTGCCAAGGTTGGGGTCGAGGGTTCGAATCCCTTCGCCCGCTCCAA
>JADFZP010000037.1:7124-14136 GCA_015232485.1 Alphaproteobacteria bacterium | reverse complement strand
AAATGCGGCGCCAGGGAACGCCCATGGCGCGCGCCCACAGCAGCTTGACCTGATCGGCGGCCAGCCAAGGCATCCAGCCCAGCACCAGGTCCAGGCGGTCGATGGCGTCGGGCGAGGGGCGCAGCCGCAGGCGGGGCGGATCGACGCAGTCGGCCAGATCGGCGGCGTCGCGCAGCGGTTGCGGCCAGGACGAGCGATGGCCGGACGGCCCGTGGGCGGGCAGGCGGCGCAGCGTGGTGGCGGCCTCGTTCATGATTTGTTCCACGAGGGGCGGGGTCCAGGTCATGGCGCGGCGCTCCCCGGCTGGGTCAGCCGCTCGCCCAATTGGCGGATCAGCTCGCGTTCCGGCCAAGTCAGGCGGTCGTCGTCGAGCGCGACCACCAGGATCGGGATGGGCGATTTCCAGGCGCGGGTCGCCTCGCGGCGGGCGCGCCCCTTGATCTCGTCGGCGGAGTAGCCCGAGGCGGTTCGCCCCTCGAGGCTGGTTCGGACGCGGGTCATGCCTATTTCTCCTTGCGTGATGGCGCGGTGGTTCCCGTGATCGCACGCATGATTGCGCATTGCGCATATGCCGTCAAGCCATATGGTCAAAATCGCACTTGGCGCGGCTTGTGGCATATGCAATCTTGCGCGGCATGGACAAGCCTTGGTTCAAAGACAGACTCACCGCGCAGGGGCGCACGCAGGCCGATCTCGCCCGCCATCTCGGGTTGGACGCCTCGGCCGTGTCGCGCCTTCTGAAGGGCGAGCGCCAGATGAAGGGCGCCGAGGCGGTGCAGGTCGCGACCTTCCTGCGCTGCCCCGTCGAGGACGTGCTGCGCGCCATCAGCGGCGCCGCGGTGGCCCGCCCCCACGCGGTCGACGATCCCTTCGTCGCCGATCCCCAGCCGGTGGCGGCGAGCGGCGAATTGCCGCGCAACCTGCCGGTCCACGGCGCGGCGGTCGGCGGCCAGGACGGCTCGTTCGAGTGGAACGGCGAGGTGCAGGAATACATCGAGCGCCCGCCCCAACTGACCGGGGTGCGCAACGCCTTCGCCGTCTGGGTGACCGGCGAAAGCATGCACCCGATGTTCCAGCCGGGCTGGGTGCTGCACGTCAATCCCAACCGCCCGCTGACCCCCGGATGCGGCGTGGTGGTGCAGATCCGCCCGTCCGACGATTTCGGCCATCCCCTTTGCTACATCAAGGAATTCGTGCGCCGCACGGCGAGCAAGCTGGTGCTGCGCCAGTACAATCCCGCGATCGAGATCGAATGGCCGCTCGACGAGGTGGTCGCCGCCCATCGGGTGGTGGGCGTCGCCGACATGTGACGGCGGTCGGGCCCGTTATGCCAAAAGGGCAGGGTTGGGCCCGAAACGTCATGCAGCATCATGATAATATGTCACAAGTAGAACGTTAGTAATCGCTGGCTTGTGCTGGTTGACACTGCCTGTGCGCCGACTTACCATCCTCCCATAAAGATAAAAATCTTGGGAGGTGACCATGGCCACGGCCAGAAAAGTTGCCATCTGCGTGAATTCGGCGGCGTTGGATCAGGTTTACTCGGCGCTGATCATGGCCGCGGCGGCCAGCGCCGTCGCGGAACGGGTCGATGTCTGTGTGGCCATGGGGGGCGTCACCGCCTTCGTGAAGGGCAAGATCGAGAAGCTGGACCTGGCCTGCGAGCTGTCGGCGCTCGACGCCGGCTTCAAGAAGCGGGTCAAGGATTCCAACTACGTCAATCCGCTCGATCTGATCCGCCAGGCCAAGGACTGCGGCAACACCCGGTTCTTCGTCTGCCAGCCGGCGATCGACCTGTTCGGCTTGACCCGCGCCGACCTGATCGGCGAGGTGGACGAGGTGATTGGCGCCACCGCGGCCCTGGAGATCGCGGCCGAGGCGGACGTCACCTTGGTGTACTGATTGGTCTCTTCGTTGCGACGATCGCAATCGTCGCGCCTTGACGACGTGTTGCGATTCTGTCATGTTCGGCGGTGATCGCGGCAACGGAGAGACGGCAATGCAGGCATCCCCCGAAGTGGTCGGCGCCGCCGCCCTGGCCGCCCGGCGCCGGTCGTTGGGCCCCCCGCGCGCGGTTTTCGTCAATCTGTGGGCGCGAAGCGGTCGCGACGGGGCCTCGGTGCAGGCCGATTGCCACGACGACCTTGACGAGGCCGCCGCCGACGCGGCCTCGCCCAGCCTTTACGCCTATGCCGGAACCTTGATGGCGGGCGGCCCCGACGGCCCGGCCCGCCTGCTCGACCTCTCGGCCCATGGCGAGGCGGTGCTGGCCGAGGCCGAACGGGGCCGGCGCGACGAGGACCGCCTGTCGGCGGCGCTTGGCCGCGGCGCGGGGCGGCCGGTCCTGTAGATGGTTGGGGCCAAGTCTGTGACGGTTCGCACAGACTTGGCCCCGGTCGTTGGCGCAGACTTCCAGTATCGAGGACGGCGAACGAAATGTTCGCCGAGTCGGGCACGGGAGGTCGCCATGATCGGACGGATGCACGGACTCCAAATCATCACCGCCTCGCCCCTGTCCCGCATCGAGAACTGGCTCGAGGACCATTGCCGCGGCACTTACCAGTTGCGCCTTCAAGGCGTGTCGCGCGACACCGGGCGCAAGCAGGTGGCCGTCTACTTCGAAAGCGACGGCGACCGCATGCGCTTCAAGGCGGCCTGCCAATCGGGCATGTTGAACGGCGGTCCTGGACGTTTCCCCCCCGAACGTGCGGTAGCGGGCTGACCCGTCCGCGCAGCTTGTCGACCCTTGCCCGCAGCGACTAGACTCCCGACGGGGCCACCCGGCCGTCCGCAAAACAAAATTGGGAGAAGAAACGATGCTGCAAGGCAAGGTGCTGGTGGCCCAGGGGGGCGGCCCTACGGCGGTCATCAATCAGTCGCTGGTGGGGGCGGTCCTCGAATCCCGCAAGTTTCGCAATGTCGATCTGGTCTATGGCGCCCTGCACGGGGTGCGCGGCATCGTCGACGAGCAGTTCCTGGATCTGACCCAGGAGACCACCCACAACCTTGAAATGGTCGCCGAAACGCCGTCCTCGGCGCTGGGCTCGACCCGCGACAAGCCCGATCTCAAATACTGCCAGGAGATCTTCAAGGTCTTGAAGGCGCACGGCATCGCCTACTTCTTCTATATCGGCGGCAATGATTCGTCCGATACGGTGCGCATCGTCTCGGAAGAGGCGCGCAAGGCCAGTTACGACCTGCGCTGCATCCACATTCCCAAGACCATCGACAACGACCTTGTCGAGAACGACCACACGCCGGGCTTCCCCTCGGCGGCGCGCTTCGTCGCGCAGGCCTTCATGGGCGCCAATCTCGACAACCGGGCGCTGCCCGGCGTCTATCTGGGCGTGATCATGGGGCGCCATGCCGGCTTCCTGACGGCGGCCTCGGCGCTGGGCAAGAAGTTTCCCGACGACGGCCCGCATCTGATCTACATGCCCGAGCGCATGTTCGAGGTCGACCGCTTCCTGACCGACGTCAAGGCGACCATGGACAAGTACAATCGCTGCGTCGTGGCGGTCAGCGAAGGCGTTCACGACGCCAGCGGCGAGCCCATCGTCACCAAGCTGGCCACCGAGGTCGAGAAGGACGCCCATGGCAACGTCCAGCTTTCCGGCACCGGCGCCCTGGCCGACCTGCTGACCGAGGAGATCAAGAACAAGCTGGGCATCAAGCGGGTGCGCGGCGACACGCTTGGTTATCTGCAACGCTCGTTCGCCGGCTGCGTCTCGGATGTCGATCAGCGCGAGGCGCGCGAGGTCGGCGAAAAGGCCGTGCAGTACGCGATGTGGGAAAACCGCGACGGCTCGGTGGCCATCCAGCGCACCGGATTCTATTCGGTCGACTACAAGCTGGTGCCGCTCGAGATGGTGGCCGGCAAGACCAAGACCATGCCCGACGAGTTCATCAACGCGGCCGGCACCGACGTCACCGACGCCTTCCGGCTTTACCTGCGGCCGCTGCTCGGCTCGCGCATGCCCGACGTGTTCCGGCTGCGCACCGGCTCGACCCTGGTCGAAAAGATCCTGCACAAGTAGGTTGGGTGGGCGGGACGCCAAGACTACTCGGTCTTGGCGTCCGTCCAAAGCAAAGGAAGATGGGAAACACCAAGGACACCAAGGACACCAAGATGACGGGAAACATGGCGCGCGATGTCGCCTCCCTCCCGGTCTCTTGGTGTCCTTGGTGTCCTTTGTGTTAAGAACCTCGTGTGTCCCCGAACTCAGTCGTGCGGGTGGTAATCGAACCAGAGCGTCATCTGGTAGTCGATCGTGACCTCCTCGCCCTTCTTGATGTCGCGCAGGGCGACCACGTCGAGGAGCAATTCGTCGATGTGACGGATGAACTCGGCGTTGGGATTGTGCGAGTGGTTGAGCAGGCTGGTGAAGCCCAGCGTGATGGCGGCGCGGCCCTCGTGCTTGTAGAGGTCCTCTTCGACCGTGCCATGCTCCCACATGAAGACATAGGTGAAGATGACCGTCTTGTCGACGGCCGGCCGATCCTCGCTGGGGATCAGAAGCACCGGCGAACGCTCGATCAGGTCGCCCTTGCGGATGTCCTCCGCCGCGACCACGCCACGGCCTTTTTTGCCCAGGTCATGAACCTGGAGAAGCTTGCGAGTGTCACTTCTCGGCCGCATTGGGCTCGCTCCGTGCCGTTGAACGCCAGCTTGGCGCGAGAGTCGGCATTACGGCCAAAGCGGACCGGAGTCAAGTGGCCGGGCGCGTCAAAGCCGTTCGGATATATCGCGAACGTTGCGGACCAGGATATTAAGGAGAGCCCGGACGAACGAGTCGGTCTTGCGCAGTTTTTCTTCGAAGGCCGAGCGACCGACCACCACCAGCACCGAGACTTCGAGCGCCCGCGCGGTGGCCATGCGCGGCTTGTTGTCGATCAGCGCCATCTCGCCGAAAATGCCGCCCGCCCCGATGACGCCCAGCCGCGTCTCGCCGCCATAGCCTTCCTTGACGATCTCGATCGAGCCGGTTTGAACCAGATAGGCGCACCGGCCCTCGTCACCTTCCTTGAAGATGATGTCGCCCTCGGCGAACGGCTTTCTGTCCAGGATCATCGAGCGTGCCTGTGTGGTCATGCGACAAGCCTAGCATAGGTGCGGGGCGCGTCAACCATTCGCCGGCCGGCCGATCACCAGCGCGACGGCGGCGGCCACCACCAACATGCCGGCCAGCGCCATCGCGCCCAGCCGTTCGTCGAACAAAAGCCAAGCCTCGAGCGCGGTGAGCGGCGGAACCAGGTAGAAAAAACTGGCCACCCGCGACACCGCGCCGCGACGGATCAGCAGCATCAACAGGCTGATCGCCGCCAGCGACAGCACCAGCACCAGCCAGGCCAGCGCGAAAACGAACTGCGCCGTCCACTCGATGCGCATGGTTTCAAAAGTCAACGCCGCCAGTCCCATCGCCACGGCCGAGGCCGCGTTCTGGATCGCCGTGCCGCTGGCCAGATTCATGCCCGAGCAGAAGCGCTTCTGATACAGCGTGCCGGCCGTGATGCCGGCCAGCGCCATCGCCGACAAGCCCAAGGCGCCGGGGCCGAAGCCCGCGAAGACGGCCGCGCCGGCGGGGGCCAGCTTGTCGCCCAGCACCAGCGTCACGCCCGCGAGCCCAAGCGACAGGCCCAGCCATTGGCGGGGCGTCACCCGCTCGCCCACCACGCGGCGGGCCAGCATCGCGGTCAACAGCGGTTGCAGGCCGACGATCAGCGAGCACAGCCCCGCCGGCATGCCGGCGTGGATGGCCGCGAACACGCCCCCCAGATAGGCGGCGTGGACCAGCAGCCCGGACACCGCGATGTGTCCCGCCTCGGCCAGACTGCGCGGCCAAGCCGAGCGCAGAACGACCGCCAGGGCGGACAGCAGCCCGGCGACGATCGCCATGCGGGTGAACAGAAAGGTGAAGGGCTCGCTGAACGGCAGGCCCAGCTTCGCGCCAATGAAGCCGGTGCTCCACAGCACGACGAAAACGGCGGGGGTCGCCGCGATCCAGTTGACATCCATGCGAGGCATCGGGCGGGCGGCCAAAATGGGCGAGGCCGCCAGTGTGGGGCGCCCTCGCCCGCCCGGTCAAGCTACCCGCGTTCGCGCCGCCCGACGACCATCCGGTAAATGGCCAGAATGACGATCGCCCCGATGACCGCCCCGATGAAACCGGCGGCGTCGCCGGGGCTGTACCAGCCGACCGCGCGGCCCAGCATTGTGGCGACCCAGGCCCCGGCGATGCCGAGCAGAATGGTGACGATGAAGCCTCCGGGGTCGCGGCCGGGCATCAGCAACTTGGCGATGATGCCGGCGATCAGTCCGATGATGATGGCGCCTATGATCTGCATGAGTCCTCCTCCCACGGACGAGTGAACGCGACCAGCCCCCGACTGTTCCGCCACATTGCCTGCCGCCGTCCGCGGTGTTACCATCGCCGCTCCTTTGGATTTCCCGCCGTCGATGGACAAGAGCGTACCCCTCCCGGTCAGTTACGACCTGTCCTCGCTGCACGTCCTGATCGTCGACGACGATCCGATGGCGCGCCGCATGGCGGTCGAGACATGCAAACGCTACGGCGCCGCATCCTACGAGGTCGCCGCCAATGGCGTCGACGCCATGCTCTTGCTGCTGATCAATCACGCGCGCATCAACGTCATCGCCTGCGACTGGATGATGCCGGGCGCCACCGGGCTCGAATTGCTCGCCCAGGTGCGCGAGATGGGACTCGACTGCCCCTTCCTGATGGTCACCGGCAAGGCCGATCGCGGCGCCGTGATGATGGCCAAGAAGGCGGGAGTCTCCGACTTCCTGCTGAAGCCGTTCCGGCCGGTCGATCTGGCCGAAAAGCTGTTCAATCTCTCGCCGACCGGGCGGACGCCGATCAGCCTGTCGGATTTGAACATCGGGTCGCCCCCGGTGGCCAAGCCGGTGCCGGTGTCCGAGCCGAAGATCGCGGCGCCTCCGGTGGCCAAGCCGGTGCCGGTGTCCGAGCCGAAGATCGCGGCGCCTCCGGTG
>JADFZP010000037.1:0-7024 GCA_015232485.1 Alphaproteobacteria bacterium | reverse complement strand
AAGCCGGTGCCGGTGTCCGAGCCGAAGATCGCGGCGCCTCCGGTGGCCAAGCCGGCTCCCGTCCCGGCCCCCACGCCGCCCAAGCTGAGCGGTGGCGCGATCGAGGTCTTGGCCTCGCCCGAGCCGGGCAAGCCGCGCAATTCCGACTCGGCGTGGCGCGACGCGATGGCGCCCGAGGCGGCGCCGGCCGCGCCGGTCGCCCCGGCCCTCGATTTGGCGGCGGCCCTGGTCGACCACGCGCTTTGGCTGGAAAGCCGCGGCGAGAAGGGGCGCAAGATGGTGCTCGACCGAGTTGCCCTGCCACGCGCCGAACTGTTCCAGGCCAACATGGTCAATTCCAGCGCCCGCGAGGCGATCCTCACCGAAGCCAACGCCGCCGAGGCCGATTTCTCGGGAGCCGATCTGCGCGGGATCGATCTGTCGAGCGGCGATCTCAAGGGCGCGGCGCTGAAGGTCGCGCGGCTGCGCCATGCCGACTTGTCGTTCTGTGATCTGACCGGGGCCAATCTGGCCGGCGCCGATCTGGCCGGGGCGCGGCTTCAGGGCGCGTTGCTGGCCGGCGCCGACATGGCGGGGGCCAATCTGCTGGAGACGCGGCTGCGCGATGTCGATTTGTCGGCCGCCGAGGGGCTGACCCAGACCCAGATTTCAAAGGCGCGGTTCGAGGAGGGAGTTCGGCTGCCCGCCGGCCTGCGCCCGCCCGGCGGTTTCGCCGCGGCCGATCTGGCGCCCAGCGGGTGATTTGAGTCGTTCGTATTCCAAAATCCTCATATAATGGTCGCAACCAGAACGATCCACATGAGGGAAGCCGGGAATGCGCGACGATCAGATCACGATCACCCATTTCATCATCGAGGAACAGCGCCGGATTCCCGGCGCGACGGGTGACTTCACCTCGCTGCTCAACGACATCGTGACCGCCTGCAAGGTGATCTCGAACATGGTCAACAAGGGCGCGTTGATCGGCGTGCTGGGCAGCGCCGGCAGCGACAACGTCCAGGGCGAGGTGCAGAAGAAGCTCGACATCATCTCGAACGAGGTCTTCATCAACGCCAATCTGCGCGGCGGCCATCTGGGCGCCATGGCGTCCGAGGAGATGGACGAGATCTTCCCGATTCCCGCCTCGGTGCCGCGCGGCAAGTATCTGCTGCTGTTCGACCCGCTGGATGGTTCGTCGAACATCGACGTCAACGTCTCGGTGGGCACGATCTTCTCGATCCTGCGCGGCCCCGACGGCGCCGCGCCGGGCCTTGACGCCTTCATGCAGCCGGGGACCAAGCAAATCTGCGCCGGCTACGCGGTGTACGGGCCGTCGACGATGATGGTGCTGACCACGGGGCACGGGACCAACGGCTTCACGCTGGACCAGGATATCGGCGAGTTCATCCTGACCCACCCGGACCTGCGCATTCCCGAAGAGACCGGCGAATTCGCCATCAACGCCTCGAACATGCGGTTCTGGGAGCCGCCGGTCCGGCGCTGGGTCGACGAATGCCTGGCCGGTACCGAGGGGCCGCGCGGCAAGGATTTCAACATGCGCTGGATCGCCTCGATGGTGGCCGAGGTGCATCGCATCCTGACCAGGGGCGGCGTGTTCCTGTATCCGCTCGATTCCAAGAACCGCGAGAAGGGCGGACGCCTGCGCCTGATGTACGAGGCCAATCCGATGTCCTTCATCATCGAGCAGGCCGGCGGGATGAGCAGCACCGGCCGCCAGAGGATCATGGACATCGAGCCGACCGCTTTGCATCAGCGGGTGCCGGTCATCCTGGGATCGAAGCGGGAGGTCGAGCGGCTGATCTCTTATCACGAGGCGTGATCCGGGCGGCCGGGTGGCTTTTTTGTGGTAGCCCTTAATATGGCCTTCAGGGCGGGTCTCCTAGCCTGACGATATATCCACAATCGTCTCCGGGAGACCCGCATGGCTACGCTCGAAGTGGGGAACGGCAAGCAGTACGCAACGATCTCGGCCGCCGTCGCGGCGACCAAGGATGGCGACACGGTGCTGGTCCAGGCGGGGGTCTATCAAAACGATTTCCCCGTCGTGAACAGCGCGATCAGCATCCTTGGGGTGGGCGGCATGGTCCATCTGAAGGCGACCCAGTCGATCCCCAACGGCAAGGCGATCATGATCGTCAACGACGACGTGACGCTGCGAAATCTGGAATTCTCGGGCGCCCGGGTCAGCGCCGGCAACGGCGCCGGCATCCGCTATCAGGCCGGCCAGATGCGGATCGAGAACGCGAACTTCCACGACAACCAGAACGGCATCCTGGCCGCCAGCTCGGCGGCGGGTTCGATCAGCATCGACCAGACCGAATTCGCCCGCAACGGCTCGGGCGACGGCTACACGCATGCGGTCTACGTCAACAAGATCGCCAAGCTGTCGGTGACCGACAGCTATTTCCACGACACCAACGAAGGCCATCACATCAAGAGCCGGGCCTTCGCCACGGTGGTCGAGGACTCGCGGCTGATCGACGGCCTGGGCGGCACGTCGAGCTACAGCGTCGATCTGCCCAATGGCGGCAACGCCCTGCTGCGCAACAATCTGATGGTCCAGTCCGAGACCGGCGGCAATCCGACCCTGGTCAATTACGGCGGCGACAGCCTCAATTCCGGCTCGCGGCTGGTGGTGGCCGACAATGTGATGGCCAATCATATGGACGTCAACGCGACGGGAATTTACAACCGGACGGGAATAACGGCGTCGGTCACCGGAAACGACTTCTATCACGTCGCCAAAGAGACGCAGGGCGCGGCGGCGGTATCGGGCAGCACCGTGCTGTCGCAACCTCCGGCGGTCGACACGTCGAGCCCGTGGGCGGAAACTCCCGTCGCCAATCCCGACGCCATCCTTGTTTCGCCGAGCCCGTCGCCGCTCGCCCCGCCCGACACCGGGTTGGCCACCACCACCTTGAACGGGACGGGGGCGGCCGACCGGCTGAACGGGGGAAGCGGGCGCGACCTGCTCGACGGCGGCGCGGGCGGCGACACCATGGCGGGCGGCGGCGGCGACGACACCTATCGGGTCGACTCGGGCCTGGACGTGGTGATCGAGGCGTCGGGCGCCGGCATCGACAAGATCGTCACGGCGCTCGACCGGCTGGTGCTGGCGCAAAACGTCGAAAACCTTACGCTGCTGGCCGGCGCGGTGCGCGGCGACGGCAACGGCCTCACCAACCGGGTGGTCGGCAACGACGCCGCCAACCTGCTGAAGGGCTGGGGCGGCAACGACATGCTGGTCGGCGGCAAGGGAGCCGATTCGCTGTATGGCGGCGGCGGCCGGGACATTTTCGTGATCGACCAGTTGCTGGGCGTCGATCGGGTGTTCGACTTCGCGGCGGGAATCGACCACCTCGATCTGCGGCCGCTCGGTGCGGGCCGCGTCGAACTGCTGCAAAGCGGCGCGCACGCCACCGTTCTGTTCAATTCGGCGACGGTCGCCGTGGTCGAGAACGTCGACGCCCGGCTTTTGGCCTCGGATATCGACTTCCTGCTCTGATCGGGCATACTCGGCCGATGGTCGAGTTTTCCGATGGGCCGGCAGGGGGTATCGTGATGCGCGTCCGCGGGGTGCGCGATGGCGCCGCCTGCCGGGTGGTGGTGGTGGTCGAGCAGCCGGTCTGGCGTCACCTCTTGGCCATCGACAATCGGGAAGGCACCATCAGCCGGGCCGAGGCGGTGCGGCGGCTGAACGGCTGGTGGACGCATCTCGCGGAACGCAGCGCCGCCGATTTCCTCGATTTCGCGCCGCCCGGCAAACGATCGTTCCAGCGCGTCTGGGGCGAGGAGGACTGCGTCCATCTGGCCCACCGCTATCGCCTGTGGCGCGACGGCCGCCACGACGAGGAGCCCCAGGGCGCCGAGGCCCTGCTGGCCGAAGCGCGCGCCCTGGGCCTCGTCGACTAGGCAAGCGCTCCGCGAAAGCGGGGGACGCCGGACCCCCCGCCTCCACGGCGGGTTCAATGCGGAACCTCTCTTCACCATGAAGGAGAACCGCGTTGTCATTCAATCCGCTGACGGAGAAGGGAATCCCCCTCGATCGGCAGTTGCGGGATTGGTCCGAGTTGAACATCGAGCCCTACCGGCTGGACGACGTTCATCCCTACACCCGCACCCGCATCATCACCATGAACGGCGTCGAAGTGGCGCAGATCATGTTTTCCCACAACATGGCCCGCCACACCGTCGATGTCGGGCTGAAGAAGCAACTGGCGCGCACCCGGCGCATCGAGGCGCAGCAGCAGAAGGCGGTAAGCTGGCTGATTCCGGGCCAGGAGAGCACCGTCGAGAACACCATCGGCTACGAACAGGTGGCCGTGGATCTGACCGCCTGGGTGGCCCGCAACGAGCCCGAGCCGTATTTGCGGCAGGTCTATGAATTCGGGCTGCTCGAGGATTTCGACCATCTTTACCGCTACGCCAATCTGCTCGACCTGATGGGGTCGGACCCCAAGCGGATCGTCGGCGAGTACACCGAGATCACGCCCGGCCGCCCGACCATCTTCGAGCACCGCGACCCGGCCGACGATCTGCGCCGGCCGATGACCGTGCGGGCCTGCGATTTCCAGTCGGTGATGAACGCCATCACCATCCTGGCCGCCGAGCAGCAGACCATGAACTTCTACATGAATGTCGGCAATCGGCCCGAGGACCCGGTGGCGCGCGGCCTTTATCTGGAGATCGCCGAGATCGAGGAGCAGCACGTCACCCATTACGAGTCGATCATGGACCCGACCTTAAGTTGGCTCACCCATCTTGTGCTGCACGAATACCACGAGTGCTGGATGTACTGGTCGTTCATGGGCGAGGAGGTCGATCCGCGCATCAAGGCGATCTGGGAACTGCATCTGGGCATGGAGATCGAACATCTCCGTCTGGCTTGCGAAGCCATGAAGGCGATCGAGCATCGCGATCCGGCCGAGTTCCTTCCGGCCGCCGGTCTGGATAGGCCGGTGGTGTTCCGTGAGAACAAGGCCTATGTGCGCCAGTTGCTGGCGGATCAGGTCGAGTTCACGGCCTGGGATTCCGAAATCGTGTCGATCGACCGGCTGCCGCGCGACCATCGCTACTTCGCCTATCAGGCGCGCGTCAACCGGACCACGCCGCCCTCGGAGACGATCATCGAGCGTCACCGCCAGCGTTCGGGCGAGGATTACCGGCTCGAAATGGAAGGACCGCACCCGGTCGCCGCCCTGCGGCGCGACGGTGACGGGTCGAGCCTCGCCTATTGGCAGGCGGTCGGGCGCAACGCGGCGGAATGATGGGAGGTCGCAAATGGCACAGGATGAAAAGCACGATGGGATCAGGGGCGTGGCCGACCGGGCCAAGGACGCCGTCGGGGGCGTGGTCGGCATGGCGGCCGCCGCGACCGGCGGTTCGACCGATTCGGAGAGCTTCGTGACCAACGCCGTGATCGGCGACATCTACGAATTGGAGGCCGGCCGGCTGGCCTTGCGGCGGGGGGTGTCCGAGCCGGTTCGCCGCTTGGCCGAGGCGCTGATCGACGACCACACCACCTCGGCGCACCAGTTGACCTCGACGTTTCGCGGGATGGAATCGGCGCCCCAGCCTCCGCTGGAGTTGGACGAACGCCGCGCCGACATGATCGACCATCTGCGCAAGGCGCCCGACGACGCCTTCGACGCGCGGTTCCTCGAGCAGCAATACCTGGCCCATGAAGAGAATGTGAGGTTGTTCCGGGGATTCGCCGAGTCGGGCGACGACCCGCGGCTCCGCCTGTTCGCGGCGGCCTCGCTTCCGACGCTGGAACGGCATCTCGATCTGGTGCGCGGATTGCGGAGTCACTGAAGGCGCGTTGGCGGCGGCCACCGTTCGGGCCGCCGCCGTTCGCCGAATCAGCCGGGGCTGCCGCCCATCTCCTGCTGTTTGACCTCCATGAACTCGCTGGTCATGCTTTCCAGCTTGTCGTCGGCGATCTCCTGGCGGGCGTGCGAGAAGATTTGCTGCTCTTCCTCCTGGACGTGCTCTTCGACGCTGTCGCGCAACTTTTCGATCGCTTCCATCCATTCCTTCTTGGACGGATCATCCATCTTCTGGATGGTCTTCAGCATGCGCTCGGCCTCGTGATGCTCGTCGATCGCGTGCTTGATCTCGTCCTTGGTGGCCGATTTGCTCTTCAGCGCGGGGTAAAAGACCTTTTCTTCGGCATGGGCATGGGCGATGAGCATTTCGTTCAGCTTCTCGAACAGGTCCAGGCGCTCCTGCTTCTTGTTGGTCTTTTCGATCTTCGCGAAAAGCTGGCGGATGTCCTGGTGATCCTTTTTGAGTTGGTCGAAAATCTGCATGACGGGCTCCTTGCTCGGTTGGACGAACCACCCCTCCAACAGGCGGAGCCCGAAATGGTTCTTGAGACTCGCGTCGCGCCTTCAATTCAACACGCGCACCGTCTCCGAGGCGGCCAGGGCGCGGGTCACGGCGGCTTTCAGCAGGCGCACCGGGGTGCCCTTGACGAAGGCGGTCCGCAGGGCTTCCACCGACTGCTCGTCCAGTTCGGGCAGCATCGAGGGCTCGACCGCCAATTCGGCGGCGAGGTCGCGCAGGATGGCGTGCAGGATGGTGTCGAAGGCCGAGGCGGGCGGACGGCGCACCGTGATCACCGCCATCCGGCCGAGCAGCGGCCCGGCGATCGGCTCGGCGCGGTTGGCGGTCAGAATCCACGAGATCTGCGACAGGTCGCAGGGCGCCAGCAGCGCCTCGTCGGACCAGGCGCGGGCGGTCTCCATCTCCAGCAGGCCGAGCAGGGTGGCGCGCAGATCGCCGTTGCGTTCCGATCCGCCCGCCTTGTCGATCTCGTCGACCAGGATCACCGGATTGGCGGTCTGCGAGCGGTGCATGATCAGCAGCGGCAGGGCGGGCTGGGCGGTGCTCCAGCCGCGCGCCGTGCCGGCCAGCATGCGGTTGTCCGAGGCGCCGCCGGCCGGAACCTCGCCATAGCCCGAGCCGAGCAGCCGCGCCACCCGCTTGGCGAAGCGCGTCTTGCCGATGCCGGCCGGCCCGA
>JADFZP010000036.1 GCA_015232485.1 Alphaproteobacteria bacterium | reverse complement strand
GGCCAAGGAAGAAAAGGCCGCGGAACCGGATGGGCCGAGCACGCCGGAGGAAACGCTGGCCGCCTATTTGCCGGCGGGGTCGATGGTCACCGGGGTGCTGGTGACCGGCATGGACGCGGCGACCGGCAAGGGCGCGATGCGCGACCCCATGCCGGCCCTGTTCCGGGTTAAGCATGAGGCGATCCTTCCGAACCGCTTTCGCTCCGACATCCGCGAGTGCTTCATGATGCTGGGCGGCTACGGGGATCTGTCGGCGGAGCGCGCGATGCTGCGCGGCGAGACAATTTCCTGCGTCCGCAAGGACGGGCGCATTCTGGAGGCCAATCTGCCGGCCTACGCCGTGGGCGAGGATGGCAAGGTGGGTGTGCGGGGAAGGCTGGTTTCGAAGACCGGCCAGTTGCTCGCCAACGCCCTCATGGCAGGCTTCGCCGAAGGCGTCAGCAAGGCGTTCGACGTGCGGCCGATCCCGGTGATTTCAACGACCCCCTCGTCCACGACGCAATATCAGGGCTCCTTTTCCGCCGAATCGGCGCAAAGCGCGGCCGTGGGCGGCATGGGCTCCGCGTTGGATCGGATCGCCCAGTTCTATATCGACATGGCGGGTGAGACCTTCCCGGTGGTCGAGGTCGATGCCGGACGCCGGATCGATCTGATCCTCTCCAAGGGGGTTCCGCTCAAGTTCATGGACCCGACCAAGAAAATGACGCCCGACACGGCCATGCCGGGGGTGCCGGCCGCCGCCATGACCGTCATGCCCCCCGGAATGGCGCCGCTCATGGGGGCCGCGAACGCCGCGCAACAGAGTGGATTCTTCCGGTTTGGACAGACGCTGCCACGGTAGGCCGGGGGGCGGATGCGCGGAATCACCCGGTTTGGTGAGCAATTTTACAATCCAGCGGAACAGCGAGGAATTTGGACGATGGCTAGAATGGCCCTTGCGTATCGGATTGTCACCGTGTTGTCGCCGCTGCTGCTGGCCGCGTGCGGCAACGTCCTGGGCGACAGTGACTACGGCTGTAAGGGGATGCCGGAAGGGGTGCGGTGTCTCGGTGCACGCGATGTCTACGAGATGACCGAAGAACGGGATCAACTGGGAAAGACCAATGCCGACGGACGGCGCGAGCGGGTGGTGGACGAAGTCATGATGCCGACATTCGCCAATGCGCGGGTCGGGCAGATGCCGCTTCCCGATCTCTCAGCCGGAAAGGTCGTGTTGCGGACCCCGGCCCAGGTGCTGCGGGTGCTGGTCTCGCCCTACGAGGATGATGGCGGATTCCTCCACATGCCGGGCTTGGTCTACGCGGAGGTGACTCCGCGACGGTGGCAGGTTGGCACGGCGCCATCGCAGGATTCGGGGGCGCTGCGCCCGCTCGATACCGGGCGGACGCATGATGACCAGCAGGCGGCGCCCGCGCCGAGCAAACCGATCGATACGGCGAAGGCGGGAAAGCCCGCCAAGCCGGAGAACAAGGGAAAAGGTGGCGACAATGGCAAATAAGCGGGAAACCATCATCTTCTGCGTCTTCGTGGCGGTCATGTTAATCGTGACCGATCCGGCCTGGGCGGGCGCCGACACGACTTTCGACGACGTGTGGGTGACTCTGAGTGATTGGATTCGGGGGTCGCTTGGCAAGGTCATCGCGTTGGGGTTCGTGGGCGTCGGGCTGATTTCCGGTATGGTCCGCCAGTCGCTGACAGGGTTCGCCACGGGGGTGGGCGCCGGGGTCGGCCTCTACACCTCGCCCGACGTGGTGGAGGAAATGATCACCGCGACACTCCCGCTGCTGTGATGTGAAGGAAGGGGCTTGCGATGAAGTGGATGCGTGGGTTTGAAATGGCGACCGCCTTGGCGGTCGTCTTTTCGTTTGAGGCGGGCGCGGCCGACCAGGTCGCACCGACCATTCATCTGGTGCAGGGAGGGCAAGAGACCAGCGCCACCACTTTTTCGCTGTCCGGCGGGACGGCGCCATCGCTCGTCGTCAATGACGACACCGACTCGGCGCCGCGCATCGGCGTGACGCTGTCCGGCGGACATCTCACCGCCCCCACGGACATCCTGCTGACCAAGGCGGGGGTGTCGCTGCCGACCGCTCTCAGCCATTCGCTGACCGGGCCGTTCGCGGTCAAGTCCAGCGCCTGCGCCGGCATCACCCTGGCGGCGCCGGGAGCCAATGGCAGTTCCTGCGCCGTCGAAATCGATTTCGTGCCGACCGACAACGGGGCGGCGACAAACAATTTCCGCGCCACGCTGGGAAGCGAGAGCAAGGACGTGGCTCTGACGGGCACGGCCAGCGGGCTCGCGCGCGCCAACGTGACGGCCTCGACCGGCGGGACGGCGATCACATGCGCGTCCAACAACACGCCCGAGGTGGCGTGCGGCAACTTCACGATCGTCAACTCGGGCTACTTCGACGCGACGGTCACCGTCGCCCTGTCCGGAACGGACGTGACCAAGTTCCGCACCGCGATTCCGAGCGACTGCTCAACCCTGTCCAAGGGTGAAAGCTGCGCGGTCACCGTCTACGCCACCAATCTCGATTACGACGGCACCTACCGCGCGACCTTGGCCGTGACTTACGCCTCGGCTGGAACCGGCGACTGGACGGGCCAGACGCTGACGGCCGCCAGCAAGGCGCTGGAAGTGGCGGCTACCGGGTTCGTCGACGATCTGCCCAATCCGTTCGCGTTCGCGGCGGTCACGACGGGCGCCTCGCAAACCATGGCGTCCGAAATTGTCAAAATCACCGGCCTGTTCGGCAACGTGCCGGTCACGGTCACGGGCGGCAATTCGTCCGTTCTCTCGGTCGCGGGGCGGGCATGGAGCGCCGCCCAGCAATACATCCATGACGGGGAGACGCTGCAAGTCCGCACCGTCTCGGGCGCCGCGAGCGGCACGAGCGCCGTCCAGGTCCGAGTCGGACAGACCACGGCCACCTGGAACGTCGTGGCCGAATCCTGGCGCGACATGACGCCGGACGCGATCACCATCGCCGAGACCATGGCGAAGCCTAACACAGAGGTGTTGAGCCCCTGGGTGCCCGTGCATGGCGTCAATGGCTACGTCCAACTGGCGGTCACGGGCGGCGGATCGCCGCAAATCCGGGTGAGCGAGGGTGACTGGGCGAGCTACGGCAAGGTGAGGGGGGGCGACTCGTTCCAGGTTCGCCTCACGTCCCACGCCTCGGTCGGCTCGTCGAACCAAGCCGCCATCACGGTCGGCGCGTCGAGCGTGACCTGGCGGGTGACGAGCACCGTCAATTCGGACGACACGCCGGACGCCTTCACCATCGCCGCCGTCGACGCGGCTCCCAACGAGATCGTCTACTCGCCGGAGGTGACCATCTCGGGCCTCACGGTCGGCGCCTCGATCACCATGTCCGGAGCGGATAATCTCGTCCAGGTCGACGCAAACGGCTGGGGCAACTCGGGCACGGTGGTCACCGGCTCTAAGGTGCGGTTCCGCGCCAAGGGGGCGACGGCGGCCGGACAATCCCAGACCGTGCCGATCGTCGTCGGCGGCTACTCCACGTCATGGACGGTGAACACCGTCAACGAGACCCACGCCCCGACCTTCGCGGGCCTCACCGATGGGATCGGGTTCGAGTTCGAGACCCAGGACGGCACCTATTATCTGTCCAAGACCGGGACGGCGAGCGGCATCAGCGGCAATGCACCGCTCTCGATGTCGTCGGATCTGCAAGTCAATGTGGGGATCGGGACCTGGGGGGGCGGGACCTGGGTGGACGCATCACAGAAGGTCACGGTCGCAACTGGGCAGACGATACAATTTCGTCTGCCGAAGACAAAGGATGGCGTACCACAATGGATCAGGATCGGAACGTATGAAGATCAACTTGGCATTCAGAAAGCGCTGCATGGGCAGACGGTAGCGTTTCGCATCCCCACTGTGGTGCAGAAGGCCCGAATACATATGCTTGCCGGTGGAGGACACGCCGAGACGTACGACAATAGCAGCAACGCGGGTTCGGGTGGCGCTGCCGGCTATATTGGAGGCACCGTCCTTAATCCAGAAGGTTTGTATGGCATTGCGGCCCCCGTTACTCCGGCAGGCGGCGGCGGCCGTATGTCACAATTGAAAAGACGCCAAGGCAACGATGAAGTGATCGCGACGGCCGGGGGTGGCGGCTCGGGCGGCTCAACCGGATCGACTGGGTGTCGCATTGCACAGGGCGGCCAACACCATGACGGTTCGTTTGGTGCGACAAATGGTGGGTCCGGCACGAACGGCGGCGGCGGAGCGGGGGGGGGGAATTGCGGGTCTAATGGTGCTGGCGGCAACGGATACGTGTCGTCGTGGCTCTATGACACCGTTGTCGTAAACGGCAATGCTGGCACCACAGTGTCGGGCATCAATCCAAATTATGCCAGCTCCCCAAGCGGATTGACGAGCGGCTACGGCACCGGGTCGAATCAGTTCGGTGGCAGTGTGTACGGCGGCGCTGGCGACGACCATACCTTTGGCGGCACCGTGGTCGTGACCTGGTAAGGCGGAGACGAGACATGAAAAAGCACTTTGCGCTCGCCTTGACGGCAATCTCGCTGGCCTCCGCCGTGGCCGCCAGCGAAGTCCCCGCGCCCCTGGCCCGGTGGACCGTCTCGGGCGAATCGACCTTCACCGCGACCGGCACCACGGACGGCTACACGGCCAACAGCCGGACGCTGCTGATCGAAAACAGCACCTACCTGTACCGCATGGGCCTCGGGCAGTTGCTGCCCTACATCTGGGTCGGCGACTACGACCTCACCATCACGGCGACCGACGCCAACGGCAACGCCGCCACCAAGGCGGTCAAAGCCCGTTACGAGCCCACCCTGGTGGGCCTCGCCTCGGGCAGCGCCGGCAAGGTGAAGATGCCCGCGCTGACCACGTCCTTTCGGGACACTCAGGGCCGCGAGGCGATCACCTCGGAAGTCATCACCGTGGAGGGCGCGCCCCTCTCGGGCCAAATCGAGATTATGGCCTCGGTGAAAGCCGGGTCGGCCTCCGTCGTGGTCAACGGCGTCACGCTGCAAGCGGGCGACACCAACGTCTCGGTCGGCACCGTGGACTTCACCGCGACGGGCGGTCGGCTGGCTCTCCCGGCCCATCCGGCGGAGGCGGCCACCGGCAATTCGACCGTGCTACTGACGCCGGTCGCCAGCGGCGCCGCGAGCGTCCAGGCCGAGTTGGAATACTGGCAGGCGAAGATGACGGTGACCGCGCCGGAGGCGGCGCAGTCGCAGGCTATCAGTAAAGTCGCGGTCGACTTGGCGCTGGCGAGCGGGGCGGGCTGCACCGCGACGGGCAGCGAAAGCACGGCGAAGGCCGGCAACGTCATCGATTCCCCGAAGTGCCACGTCGTTTGGACATCGGCGCCCGCCGGCCTGGCCGCCAACGGCCTCGGGTTGCGTGGGCGCCTGACGGCCCCCGACCCGGCGCAAAACGGCAGCTACGCCCTCTACGTCTACGATCACGAGGGCACGGGCCACATGCTCGATTCGGGCGCCTTCTCGCTGACCGTCACGCCGAGCGCCGGCAGCATCGCGTTCGGGCTGGACCGGGCGGTCAACGCCACGATCGCGGGCGCCGACCCGATCGAATTGGCCCTGGTGCAGTCCAAGGGCACAACCTGCACCGCCGCTATGACCGCGTCGGCCGCCGCCGCGCTGACGGCGGGCGGCAAGATCGGCTGCTTGATCGAGTGGACCGTGCTGCCGGACGGCGTCACACAAGACGCCAACCGCACGACGCCGCTGATCAAGGGCACGCCCACCTCGGCGGCGGTGACCAATGTGGCTTGGAACACGAGCGTGGTGCTCGAAGATGAGACGCCGGTCCTCGTCGACGCCGGCTCGGCGTCCCTGCCGATCGCCGCCCCCATCGCGCCCGTGGTAACCGTGAGCGGCACCGGCCTCAAGGACATCGGCGGCGGCATCTATCTTAGCGGCGTCTATGACACGTCGCTGCGGGTGACGGCTTCGGCGTCCAATACGGATTTCGATCTGGCCATCGCCAAGAACGGCACGTCGATCGTCGCCGAGACGGTGAGCAAGGCGCAGAACAAGGACACCTCGCGCACCGTCACCCGTTCGATCGATCACCCGGCCGCCGCCGCCTGGGCGACGGTGCCCTACGTCGTCTCGGTGGGCTACAAGGCGCTGCCGGCGGTGACGACGGAAAAGACCTTCCGGGTGGTGACGCCGCCCAACACCGACGTGGCGAGCGTCGGCATCGCGACATCCGCCACCAACGTGCTCGACACCGGCACGGTCAGCGTCAACATCGCGATCAAGAGCAGCCGCGCGGACGGCGCTTATGATTCCGGGACCATGGGCATGTGGCGGGTCCGCCTCGTGCGCTGGCTCTCCAACTCCTCCACCGAGCCCTTGTCTGAATATCAGGCGCTCGACGGCACCGGGGCGGCGACGATGTCGCTCGACCTCAAGACCGTGTCCAACGTCGGCCAAGTCCTGCGAGTGGCGGCGCAGGCGCAACTGGTGTCCGAATACGACAGCTACCAGGTCACCAAGTCGTCGTCGCCGATCAGCCTCACGGTGCTGCCCGGCAAGCCGATCGCGGTTCGGCTGGAGGCCGGCGAGACGGAGGGTCCGGCGCCTTTCCGCGCCAAGCTGTCGGTCACGCCCGAGAACCGCGACCTCAACGCGGCGATCGGCGCGGTGGTCTGGGAAACCTCGTCGGATGCCGGCGAGACCTGGACCCGTGCCGGCGAGGCGCGCACCTTCTATCGGCCGACGCTCTCGGCGGGCGAATACAAAATCCGCGCCAGGACCATCAACAAGCATAGCGCGGAGGAGTACCAAACCGATCCGGTCAGCGTGGTGTCCTACCTGACGCCCTCCGTGACCGTGGCTGGCCCGAGCGAATTGATCGCCGGGCAGACGGGCACCTACACCGCGACCGTCTATTCGGGCTATGCGGAACTCGCCGACGATGACGTGGTTGTGGAGTGGCAAGTCAACAAGCAGCCCTGGCAGCCCGGCGGAAAGACGCTCGCCCTCGCCACCACCTCGGCCGACAGCTACACCATCTCGGTGCGGGCGCGTGCCGCCAACGCGCCGCCGACCGATCGCCGCGCCTGGGCGGAAGAGCGGGCGCGGCTCAAGGTGTTTGCGGTCGAAGGGCCGCGCGTGCGCCTGAGCGGCCCGACCCGCGCCGAAGTGGGATACGAGCGGGTGTGGACGGCCGACGTGACTTCTCCTTACCGCGACATGGCGGTGACGATCGACGGCAAGTGGATTTTGCCGGACGGCTCGGAAGTCGCTGGCAAAACGCTCACCTGGGCGCCCTCCGCGAACGACCTGACCAAGGGGCAAGTGGCGCTGATCTACCGGGCGTCGATCGCCGGGGTCACCAGCGCGGTCACGGAAGTCTCGCATCAAATCGCACTGTGGCAATACGTCTGGCCGAGTTGGGGCTTCACGATCAAGCGCGACACGGAATTCGCCCCGGCGACCGTGACACTCGATGTCAAGCCGGTCGGCTATTCGCAGTCGATCACCGATCTGGGTAGCCTCACCTACACCTGGGCGGTGGCCGAGGGCGTGTCGGTGCTCGAAACCAAGGGGACGGCCCAAACGGTCAAGATCCCCGACGCGGGCGAATACCCGATCACGGTCACCATCCAGAACGATCGCGGCCACAAGACGGTGTTGGTCGAGAACGTCAAGGCGCTGATCCCGCCAGCGATCATGGCCGATATCACGGCGCGTCCCGACAACGACTACAACCGGGCGCCCGTCAAATTCACTTTGCGCGCCAATGTGGCGCCGGGCCACCCCTTCGACCGGGTCGAGGACTACCGCTGGTCGGTCAACGACATCGACGTGGTGAATGGGCGCTCCGGCACCCTGACCCTGACCGATCCGGGCGATTACACGCTGAAAATCCACGGGCAATCGACGCTGGGTTACGGCTACCAGAAGTCGATGGCGATCACGGTTGTCCCCAACAAAGTCCCGGTCTGCCGGATCACGGTGTCGGAACGCAGCACGAGCTATACGTTCAAGGGCGACTGCGCCGATCCGGACGGGCGGGTCATGGCTTACACATGGAAGCTCAACGACGCGGCTCTCTCGACATCGGCCAGCCGCCTCACCGTGTCCAAAGTGGACGGCGCGCCGGTCGTCGAGTTGATCGCGACCGACGATGCCGGCGGGCAGTCGGTCATGGCGCGGTGGCCGGCTCTGACCCAATAGACTTTCGACAGTCTCCTCCTCCCCAGCACCTTGGCCCGGCCCACGCCGGGCCATTTTTTTTGCTCTGCCGGGCGACAAACCGGCAAAAAACGGAGCGAAATTACTCACCCGGCGCGCACGCGGCATCACGCGATCCTCGCTATCATCCGGGCCACACACGCGAAATGGAGCCTCGGATGCGCGCCCTTCCCCTCGTCCTCGCCGCGATGGTGACCTCGTCCGTGGCCATCGCAGCCGATCCAGCGCCGGAGGCCACGCAGCCCGGCGCGCCGTTCAGTCGGCCGGGCGCGCTCGGCGGCGCGGTCAAGGCGACCGAGCGCCTGCCGATCTCCGGGCTGTCGGCCGTCGAGACCGATGCGCTCGGCATCGTCTTCATGGCGTCCAACGGCCGCTTCGTGCTGCGCGGGGAATTGTGGGATCTGTGGTCCGGGAAAAAGCTCGACACGATGGCCGCGATCCGCGATGCCGCGTCCAAACTGGATATGTCGCGGCTACCGCTCAAACCCGCCGATCTGGGCGCGATGACCTACGGCAATGGGGCGAAGCGGGTCCAAATCTGGGTCGACCCGAAGTGCCCCTATTGCCACCAACTTCTGGGGCAGATTGGCCCCTTCACCAAGGATCACACCTTCGAGATTTACGTCGTGCCCCTGCTCGGGCGCGACAGCCAAGAATTGACCCGGCGGATTTCTTGCGCCACCGACCAGGGCGCCGCCCTGTCGGCCCTGACCGGCGGGAAGGTCGCCGAAATGCGCGCGCTGACGGAGGCCAGCGGCTGCTCCGTCGAGCCGATCCAGAAGCGCATGGTCACCGCGCAGATGCTGGGCATTACCGGCGTGCCGGTGATCGTCGCCCCCGACGGCCGCGTCAATCGGGGGCTCCCCCCCGATCTGGCCGCCTTCCTGGCCGGGGGTGCGGAATGACCAACTGGCATCGGCCGCACGTCAAGGCGACGGCCGACAGCGAGCGCGCGCCGGACCTGTTCACGGTGCTGGCCTATGACGACGATTCAAAGCTGTTCTACGGCGAGGATCAGACGCTGGGCTTCGCGTTCGTTTGCCGGCCGTTGGTCGGGCTGAACGAGGCGGCCGAGCAGGGCCTGCCGGTGCTGCTCAACATCAACTGGCCGACCGACGCCATCGTGCAGTGGTCGTTGCTCGGGCTGCCCGACGTGTTCGATCGCCTCGACGACATGATGGTCATGAGGCTGGGCCAGCAAGACCGGCTGCTCCGCGAGATGGTCGCGGCAAGGCACGACTTCCTGCTCGACGCCGTCGACCAGCCATTCAGCCAGAGAAACCGGCTGCGGCTACGCGACGTGCATCTGGTGATGACGGTGAAGGCACCGCTCTTCGGGCAGGAGCCGTCCGAAGAGGACATCGAGACCTTCCGTCAAACGCGCCTCTCGGTCGAGCAGCAGCTTACGACCATTGGCCTGGCGCCGGAAGCCATGACGGCCGAGCGTTGGCAGCGGCTGATGACCGTGATTCTCAACATGCACCCCGAGGCGTCCTGGCGCCGCAAGGTGCCGGCCGAAGTGGTCGATGACCGACCGCTCCGGGAACAAGTCCTCGACTTCGGCGGCGACGTACAGGTGGAGCGCAACGCTCTCACCCTGGGCGGCAAGATGCGGGTCGCCGTGATGTCGGTGAAGCGCTGGCCCCGCTTGGTGCAGTTCGGACACGCCGCCGCCTATATGGGCGACGTATGGCGGGGTGTAAATGGCATCCGCGAGCCCTTCGTGTTGACGGCTACGGTCCATTATCCGGACCAAATGAAGCTGAAGAGCAAAGTCGCCAACAAGGGAATGATGATCACGCGGCAGACCTTCGGCCAGATGCGGCACTTCCTCCCCATCCTCGGCCTAAAGAAGGACGACCACGACGAAATGCAAGACGCGTTCGACGCGGGCGACCGGCCGGTGCGACTGAACATCACCTTATGTCTGTTCGCGCCAACCGAACACGAGCTTGTGCAGGCGTGCTCCAACGCCGAAACCTATTGGGGCAATTTGATGTTTACGATGATGCGGGACGAATTTTTCGTCCTGCCGCTGTTCGTGAACGCGTTGCCGCTGTGCTCCGAATTGTCGGTCCTGGATGAGACCCGACGATTCAAGTCGATGTGTACGCGGCACGTTTTGCCGTTGCTGCCTATCTTCGGCGATTGGAAGGGCACCGGCTCGCCTCTGCTGACCGTGATCTCGCGGAACGGACAATTCATGGGTGTCAATCCATGGAGTTCCCACAGCAACTACAACTCGGTGATCGCGGCGACCTCGGGCGCCGGCAAATCGGTGTTCGCGAACGAATTGATCGCCGGGGTGCTGTCTTGCGGCGGGATCGTGTGGGTTATCGATGTCGGGTACAGCTATCTCAAACAATGCAAACTGTTCGGGGGCGACTTTCTCCGTTTCAGCACGGATTCGGATCTGTGCCTGAACCCGTTTCCCTTGATCAAGGAAGACGATCAAGAAGATTTTCTTGAGCAATTCGACATGCTGACCGGACTGATCGCCGCGATGGCCGCGCCAACGGAGAAGTTGACCGATCTTCAAATGGCCCAAGTCAAGCGAACGTTGTCCGAAGTGTGGGCCGAAAAGGGCAGACAAACCATTATTGACGACATCGCGGAAAGGCTTCTCGCCCACGAAGACCCGCGCGTGCGGGACGTGGGCACGCAGTTGTATTCGTTCACGGCCAAAGGGGAATACGGCCGCTATTTCAATGGCGAGAACAACGTCACATTCCGCAACCGCTTCACCGTCCTCGAACTTGAGGAGTTGAAGGGTCGCAAGCACTTGCAGCAAGTGGTGCTGCTGCTGCTGATCTGGCAAGTGCAATCGGCGATGTATCTGGGCGACCGGAGCCGGCAAAAGCTGGTGCTGATCGACGAGGCGTGGTCGCTGCTGGGTGAAGGCGCGGGTATCGACACCTTCTTTGAGACGGGGTTCCGCCGCGCCCGCAAATACAACGGCTGTATGACCATTGTCACTCAAAGCATCCTCGATCTTTCGGACAAAGGCGTCGGCCGCGCCGTGTTGGCCAATACGGCCAATACATTCCTTCTGCGGCAAAAGACGCAAGTGATTGAAGAACTGAAAAACGGCAAAAAACTCGATCTGACGGATGGTGGTTATGAATGGCTGAAAACCGTTCACACGGTTTCCGGCGACTACTCCGAAGTGCTGATCATATCCGACCTTGGAACCGGGATAGGCCGGGTCATTCTCGATCCATTTACGCTCCTGTTGAATTCATCGCACCCCAACGATGTCGCGGCGATCGAGAAATACAGCAACATGGGCCTCGACATCGTCGACGCCATCAAGGGCGTCTTGAGGGATCGGGAGCCGCGCCATGACGCCGCGTGACGCACTTCCGATCGCACTTCCGATAATCCTGCCGCTGCTGGCGATCGGTGTCCTCGCCATCTGGGGCAAGCGCCAAATCGACGCACTCCAAGACGAGGTGGATGGCCGTCCGCCGATCGCCATCGTGGATCTCGGGGCGATCGGCAAACAGGTTGCGGGGCAGGGGCAAGACGCGATCGACGCCGCCGCGAAGCAGACGCGCGAGAGGATCGCCGCGCTGGCCGCCGCCGGGTTCGTGGTGATTGACGCGCGATCCGTCCTGGCGGCGCCCGATGGCGTGAAAGTCCAATGGAGCGAATGATCCACCGCCAGCCCCCGGCCCGGTTCTGGCTCCGGGCGGCGCTGCTCACGGGAGCCATTTGCGCACTCCCATGGCTGGCGCTGCAAAGGTTCTCGATTGGCTTCGATCCGCAGACCGACCAGTGCCTGCCGGGGGCGCGGCTGTTCGTGGTCGACGAATGGAACCGCGCGCCGGAGCGAGGGCAGGCGTTCGCGTTCCGCGCCCATGGGTTGGCACCGTGGTTCCGCGACGGGACGAAGATGATCAAGGTGGTCGACGGCCTTCCGGGGGATCGCGTGGCGATCTCCGAGCGGGGGGTGGCGATCAACGATCATCTCGTGGTCGAGGGCCTGCCGCTCGCCGCGCGCCTTCGCAAAGACCCCGCCGCCTTCGCCCGAACCTTCGCCCTCGCACCGGACGAATACCTTTTTCTCGGACGCACCCCCGCATCTTTCGACGGCCGCTATTGGGGGACGGTGCGGCGCGATGCGCTGCTCGGCCGCGCCTATCAACCATGGAGAGATTGGAAATGACCGTGCCCGTACAGGAACTCTTGCCGTCCGACGCGGCGGTGGCGCAGCGCATCGCGCATCTGCAAATGATCCGGCACACCATCATCACCTACGAGTTGATGAGCCTCGCGATGAAGTTCATCGCGCTGGCGGTGGGTGGCAGCGCCTTCGTCCTCGTGGGCTTCGGCCACGCGTCCGAGGGCACCATCAAGCTGTCGCTGATCGCGTCCGGTGTCATCACCTTCCTGCTGTGGCTGGCCGACGCGCATTTCCGGCAGACCAAATGGGGCTTCATCGCGCTGCACGACGCGGCGCGCGAGGGGCGCGTCACGATGTTCGAGATGTCGCCCAAGCTGTTCAAGACCCGCGCGACCTTCCATCGCGCCGTCTGGGCGGCGCCCCATCCTTGGCTCTACAAGGGCATCAGCGCCATCACCCTGCTGCTCATCTTCATGCAGCCGTGAGATGGCCATGTGGCGCTCCGCCCTGCTTGTGACGGTCATCCTGACGCTGCCCGATCCGGCGGCGGCGACGGATTTCGACGCCATCGCCCGCGACCTCGCCCAGCACCGGGACCGGCTGGTTGGCGAGCGCGGCTTGGCGCCGCTGTCCACTCAGGACGGAGCCCGCTTCCTCGATCAGGTGCGCGACATCGCGCGCCAGACGGGGGAGCGGCATGCGCCCACGCCCCGACGCGACCAGCCGAAAACCTATCTGTTCCTCTCGGCCGCGCTTGGCCCGGCGGTCGACGAAGCGTTCGCGCTGGCCGCCGGGCGCGAGGTGGAAATCGTCTTTCGCGGGCCAATGGACGGCGAATCCCTGGGGTCCGCCATCCGCCGCCTCGGGCAACAGGCGGCGCGTTTCGATCCGCCGCCCAAGGCGATGATCAATCCCACGCTGTTTCAGAAACACGGCGTCGACGTGGTTCCCACCCTGGTGATCGAGCGCGCGGGGTCCGAGGTGGCGCGGATGCGCGGCACGCTGACGCCCGACACCCTTTTGTCGAAACTGGACGCCGGAGAAAGCGGCGATCTCGGGGCGGTCGGGCCGGTGGTCGCGATCGTCGAGCCCGACCTGATCGCCACCATGCAGGCGCGGGCCGCCGCGTTGGATTTCGACGCGATCAAGGCCGGCGCGCTCAAGCGGCAGTGGGACAGGGTCACCACCGTCGATTTGCCGCTCGCCACGGTGGCGCGGCGCCGATCGTTCGACCCCTCGGTGCGGGTGAGCCGCGACATCACCCTGGTGGATGGCGCGGTGCTGCGCCACGAGGGCGAGGTGGTCAATCCGCTCGACGTGATGCCGTTCCGTCAGCGGCTGGTCGTGTTCGACGCGACCGATCCGCGCCAAATGGCGTTGGCCCGGCGCCTGGGCGGTGAGGCGGGCGGCAAGCGCGTCACATACCTCACCACGGCGGTCGACCGCGAGAGCGGCTGGGACGGCTTCAACCGCTTGCAATCCACCCTGGGCGCCGCCCTCTACATCCTGCCGCCCGCCATGGAGCGGCGCTTCCGCCTCGAAGCGGTGCCGGCGGTCGTCGAGGCCGAGGGGCGGGCGATGGTGGTCACCGAAATACCCGTCCAGGAGAAGTGACATGCGCCTGCTTCGCGCCCTCGCCCTGGCCGGGGGCCTGATCGCCGCCGGCAGCGATGCCGCGCTCGCCGAATCCACGTCGAGCGGCGTCAACCCCGTTTGCCCGAATGCCGAACTGCTGGGAGCGAAGCTGCTGACCGACATCTGTTGGGGCTGCATGTTCCCGATGTGGATCTCCGGCGCCGACTGGGGCTCGGGGCAAAAGCCGGCGAAGGCCGCCAAGGAGGTGCTGTGCATCTGCCAAGACGAGTTGGGGGTGCCGGAGGTGGGGATCGGGTTCGGGATGTGGAATCCCGCGCGCATC